>NZ_JAZKRY010000001.1:0-78699 GCF_036626355.1 Halolamina sp.
ACAGAGTTGCTCACCAGTCTCTGGCTCTCACACGAGCTGACGGCCGATTCACGGCAAGCGATGGTCGTATCGTTCTGTCCGGCAGTATCAGTCCTCCTGACGACTCCTCCCCAGTATCCCACTCTCTTGGAAATTAGGCACAACATTAATAGACGGGCTACCTACGACGACGTGTACCCATGACTGAAACTGATTTCGATGCGACTGTCGACGCTCGTGGCGCGGCATGTCCCGGCCCTCTGATGGACCTCATCGGGAAGATACGAGACGTGGAGTCCGGCGACATCGTGCGCCTGCTGAGTGACAACGAGCAGTCGCTCACCGACGTCCGCGAGTGGACGGAGGAAGCCGGTAACGAGCTTCTAACCGTCGACGAGGAAGACGACCACTACGAGTTCTACGTGGAGAAAGCATGACTGAACAGATCGTCGTCGTGGGGGGCGGGACTGGCGGCACGGTCCTGGCGAACGATCTCGCCGAGCGACTCGAACCGGAGCTGGCGGCCGGCGACGTGGAAGTCACGCTCGTCTCCGACGATCCGGACCACGTCTACAAGCCAGTATGGCTGTACGTCCCGTTCGGACAGCGGGAATCCGCCGATGGCCGGCGGCCGCTGACTGAACTCGTGGACGACCGCATTGATATCCGAATCGACCGTGTGACCGACATCGACACCGACGCCCAGCAACTCGAAAGTCGGGATGGAGTGGCCCCTGCGGAGTACGACTTCCTCGCGCTCGCAACAGGATCGACGCTCGCCCCTGACGAGATTCCTGGACTCGAAGAGGCTGGCCACGACTTCTACAGCGAATCCGGGGCAGAGGCGCTCCGCGAGGAGCTGTTGTCGTTCACCGAGGGCCACGTCGTGTTGAGTGTGATCGGAACGCCGCACATGTGTCCGGCAGCACCACTGGAGTTCGTGTTCATGGCCGACGACTGGTTCCGCCAGCGAGGCCTCCGCGAGGACGTCGATATCACGTACACCTACCCCATCCAGCGCGTTCACGGCAACCCGCATATCGCGGAGTGGGCGCGGCCCCACATGGACGACCGCGACATCGCCGTCGAGACGTTCTTCAACGCCGATTCCGTCGACCCGGACGCACAGACGATGTCCACGATGGAGGGCAGTGAGCTCGACTACGATCTCCTCGTGGCGATTCCGCCCCACCGTGGCATCGACCTCGTCGAGGAGGCGGGCCTCGGGGACAGGGGCTGGGTTGACGTCAACAAGGAGACGCTGGAAGCAGAGGCAGCCGAAAACGTGTATGCGCTCGGTGACACGGCTGACACTGGAGTCCCGAACGCGGGGAGCGTCGCCCACTACCAGGCGGGCGTGGTCGGGCAGCGGCTCGCGAGCCGGATTCGCGGCCACCCCCCGACGGCGACCTACGACGGCAAGACGCTCTGTTTCATCGAGACGGGAATGGACGCGGCGTCGTTCGTCGAGTTCGACTACGAGAACCCGCCGGCGCCGGTACCGCCCTCCCAGAAGCTCCACTGGGCGAAACTGGCGTACAACGAGTCCTACTGGCTGACCGCACGGGGGTTGCTCTAACGATGGCGGAGGAGATCGCGGACGCCGAGGGCGAACTGGCGGCCGCCATCGCGGAGAACCCGGACGCTGTGGCCGACCTCGTCCGTCGACTGGACGCTGTCAACGAGCTGCTGGACGTCCTCGCTCTCGGCGAGGGCGCACTCACCGACGAGATGGTGCGCGAATTGTCGGGGACGTCGTCGACGCTCGCCGAATCGGCGGACGCCATGGCGACGGAGGAGACCGTCGGCATCGCCGGTACCATCGGAACGAACGGTGCGGCCCTGGACGATGCCCTCGAATCCCTCGTCACGCTGCAGCAGTCGGGAACACTTGACGAACTGATGGAACTTGCGGGGGTCCTGTCACTGCTCACTGCCGCGCTCGACGACGAGATGGTTCGGTCACTCGCGGCGACTGGGTCCTCACTCGGCGAGGTCGCCGAGTCCGCGGCAGACGAGAACACACGCGACGGCATCCAGACGACGCTGACAGCGCTCGGGGAGGCCGACGGCGAACCGCCCGAACGCGTCGGGCCAGTCGGTCTCCTGAAGGCGTCCCGGGAGCCGGAGGTCCAGCACGGACTCGGGTATCTCGTCGCTGTCGCGCGAGCTATCGGGCGGACGCAGTCCGCGGACGAGTCAGAGTAGCTCCTCGGCAGCCGTCGTCGATTAGCGGACCCGCGCTGGCGGGACGACCAGGACGTTGGCGTTCGACTGGGCAATCACGTCCTGGGAGGTGCTTCCGAGCAGGAGGCGCCGGAGCCGGCTCTTACCGCGCGAGCCCATCAGAATGGTCGTCGGGTCGAACTCCGATTCGGCCGCCAGAATCTCCTCGACAGCCTCCCCCTCGCGGACCGCGATGGTCGCGTCGATGCCCATCCCCTCGAGTTTGTCGGCTAACTTTCCAAGCCGCACCTCGGCGTCCGGGACGTCCTCTGTCTCGCTTTCCGCGCGTCGGCCGGGCGGCGCGACGTGCAGCAGGGTCGCTTCCTGTGTCGGGGTCTCGAGGTGCTCGAACTGCTCGAAGGCGTGTTCGGCGTTCTCCGAGAAGTCAGTCGCGTACAGGACGCGCTCGAAGAGATGTTCGCGCTCCACTTCGTGCTCGTCGTCGCGCTCACCGATACGCTGGACGAGCAGCGGCCGGACGGCAGTGCGGGCGATGTTCCGTACTGTGCTCCCGATATACCGCTGTTCGAGGGGGCTCTGGCCCCGCGACCCGACGACGATGAGCGCGGCATCCACCTGCTCGGCGACCCCGTTGATACGTCGGTGGGGCGTGCCGCGGACCGCACGCGTACTGACAGAGAGGCCCGCATCCTCGAGGATGCGTCGTTGGCGGTCAAGCCCCCGCTGGGTCTGTTTCCCGATACCGCCGGTCGGCACACCGGCCGTGATGTTCGGACTGGTGACGGTCACGAGTTCGACCTTGTCGATTCCGTAGCGCTTCAGGCACTCCAGGCAGGTCCGGGAGTTGATTGCCGTCTCGATCGCATCCGACAGGTCAGTTGCATATACTGCGTGCATGTGGCGCTGTACGTGTCCAGTATGTATTAGTATTGTGAAAATCATGAACATCTGCGGTCCGTGACGGCTGCACGAACAACAGTGTCAGTGCGCATCATCAGCTTCGAAAAAACCGACCACGCGAACGAACTACCCGGCGTCGCTGTCGCTGCCGCCGCCCCGCACCTGCTTCAGCAACGAGTCACGCGGCGCGACCGTCTCGGCGAGGGTGGCGCCCACCAGCGCGCCGATGCCTGCTCCGGTGCTCGCGGCGTTTCGCCCGACGACGCCGCCGAGTGCGCCGCCGACAGCACCGCCTGCGGCGGCGAACTTCGCCCGTCGAAGCACGTTCTGTATTCGTTGTCCCATGGCTGTGGGGTAGGCACCGATACCCAAAAACGCCCCGGCCATCGGCGCTCAACAACCTCCTGGCTGGGAGAGAGTTGGGTAACGGGTTCGATGGCCGCCAGTTTCTTCCACCGCTCCGATAATGTACAGCCGATACCAATGGCGGGGGAAGCCGGTGAGCAACCAACGAACGTAGCGGGTGAGTCGCCCGAACAGATCGCCCAACCGACTGAGGCAGAGGGCGAAACAACCGTCACCGAAGAGGGGACGGAGCTCGAACGCTCCATCGGTCTCGTCGGCGGCATCTCCATCGGTGTCGGCACGATGATCGGTGCCGGAATCTTCGTCTTCCCGGGGCTGGCCGCGGGGCGTGCAGGGCCGGCCGCCGCCGGTTCGTTCGCCATCGGCGCGGTGGTCGCCCTGCTGGTGGCGCTGCCAGCCTCCGAACTCGCCACCGCGATGCCGAAATCCGGCGGCGGCTACTACTTCATCTCGCGCGGACTCGGCGCGCTCCCGGGCGCCGTCGTGGGCATCAGCATCTGGCTCGGGCTGGTGTTCGCCACCGCGTTCTACCTCGTCGGCTTCGGCAACTACGCCGCGGCGCTGCTCGCGGAGGCCGGAGTGGATGTAAGCGGCGTCCCGGTCGTCATTCCGTTGGCGCTACTGTTCGGCGTCGCCCTCACAGCGCTCAACCTCTTCGGAACCGAGAACGCCGCGAAACTCCAGAACTACGTCGTCGGCCTGTTGCTGACCATCCTCGTGCTCTTCCTGGGCTACGGCGGTCTCGACTCGCTCGGCGTGTTCGGCGCCTCGAGGGCACCCGAGCAGTTCATGCCGTTCGGCCCGGTGTCGATGTTGACGACGGCGGCGCTTGTGTTCACCTCCTACCTCGGCTTCGCCCAGGTGGCGACCGTCGCCGGCGACATCAAGGACCCCGGCCGGAAC
Organism: Halolamina sp.; assembly: GCF_036626355.1. Classification (GTDB taxonomy): domain Archaea; phylum Halobacteriota; class Halobacteria; order Halobacteriales; family Haloferacaceae; genus Halolamina. The sequence continues at coordinate 4,336 of NZ_JAZKRY010000001.1, forward strand.
CTCCCACTCGCCATGATCGGCTCGGTGCTCATTGTCGCCGTCCTCTACGTTGCGACCATCTTCGTCGCGACGAGCGCGTTCGGAAGCGGTCCGCTTTCGGGGTTCGGTGAGACGGCCATCGTCGAAGTCGCCAGAGCGTTCTTCGGCAATCTTGGGGCGCTGGCGATTCTGCTCGCAGGGCTGCTCGCGACCGTCTCGAGTGCGAACGCGTCCATCCTCTCGACCTCACGAGCGGTGTTCGGCGTGAGTCGTGACGCGATCCTGCCGAAGTTCGCGGGCCGGATGAACCTCAAATACGGCACGCCCCACGTCGCTCTGGCGATGGCTGGCGGCCCGGTGCTCGTCCTCGTCGCCTACGGCGAGGTAGAGGTGCTGGCGGAGGTTGCCTCCTTTCTCCACCTGGTCATGTACGGGCTGATCTGTGTGGCCCTCATTTCGATGCGACGCGACGAACCCGACTGGTATGACCCTGAGTTCCGGGTGCCGGCCCACCGGCTGGTCGCCGGCATCGGCGCGGTCACGAGTTTCGGCCTTATCGCGTTCATGCAGCCAGCCTCTCAGATCATCGGCGTCGCCATCATGCTCGGGAGCGCCGGGTGGTACAACTACTATGCGAGCGATGTCCAGCTAAAGGGGGTGCTCTAAATGTCAGAGAACGATTCAACTGCGCCATCAGCGGACACAAACGCCTCAGAAGACCAATCACTCAACATCCGTGAGCCGCCGCGCATCCTCATCCCGGTCGAGGTAATCAAAGGTGAATCGATATCTGAATCGGTCGTCGAGTTTCTCGCGCCTGCGGAAATTGTCTTGCTGGGCTATCACGTGCTTCCCGAGCAGACGCCGACCGAACAGGCGAGCATGCAGTTCGAGGACCGTGCACAGGAGGCCATCGAGGACATCGCGTCGATTTTCCGCGAGGCCGGCCGAGAGGTCGAAACACGGGTTGCGTTCACCCACAACCGCAACCAGACCGTCGAGCGGGTCGCCGCGGAGATGGGTGCAACGGCCGTCCTCCTCCCGAACCCCGCCGGCAGAATCGAGGATGTGGTCGTCCCGCTGCGCGGAGCCATCGACGTGGGGCGAGTGACGGATCTCGTCGCCACGTTGCTCAGCGGTCGCGAGGCCACTGTCAAGCTCTGGGGAATCAGCACGGCCACCGGACAGTTCGACCCCGAGGCAGCCGTCGAGGATGCTCGGGGGCAGCTAATCGGGCGGGGACTCCCTGCCGAACAGATCACGACCGAGGTCAGCGAGGTCGAAACGCCGATCTACGAAATCGTCGACCGGTCAGGCGAGTTCGATCTCATCGTGATGGGTGCGGGTGGCTCTTCGCTCCTTACCTTCCTGTTCGGCGACCCGAGCGAACGCATCGCCGAGGGCGCCGTCGAACCGGTGCTGGTCGTCCGGAACCGTGAGCCTGAGGAGGAGACGGAGTCGGGCCAGGAGGAGCAAGAGATAGAGTCGGGCCAGGGGGAGTAACCAGCGGCGGAGTCGGACGGAACACTGCCGACGGAGCTCCGCGTCGTCACCGCTCCGGTCCACAGGCGTGAGTCCCAGACGCTACAGGTGATTCTTGTCGGATCGGGCCTTGTCGCGATGACAAAGGACAACGGCCCACTGCCGATGACGATCTCGCGGAGGAGGCGGCCCGGCAGAACCCCTAAACCCGACGACCGCCTCTGGGACAGTAATGAGTGCCACGAACGAGGCGCCGATGCGTTTAGAGAGTCGCGAGGAACTCGAGCAGCTGGTGGCCGACCATGACCGCGTGCTGGTAGATTTCTACACCAAGGGCTGTCCGCTGTGTCAGAGTATCGAACCGGTCATCGGCAACGTCGCGAAAGTGTCTGATGTCACTGTTGCAATGCTCAATCCGCGCGAGTCGCCCGGCCTCATCGAGGAGTTCAATATCAAGAGCGTCCCGATGCTCGTCCTGTTCGAAGAGGGAGAAGAGGTCGACAGAATGGCCGACGGGTTCCGCGGCACTGACGCGATCATCGAGTTCGTCGACGGATAGCGGGAGCGAGGTTACAGGGCTAATGCGGCCGCTGGGCCATACGTTCGGAGGTGCGGAACGTTTCTGAAACAGGGCGACGAACTGGTTACTCGAGGTCGAACCGATCGAGGTTCATCACCTTGTCCCACGCATCCACAAAGTCGTGCACGAACTTCTCTTCTGCGTCGTCGCTTCCATACAGTTCCGCGATGGCTCGAAGCCGGGAGTCCGAACCGAAGATGAGGTCGAAACGGGTAGCCTCCCACTCGAGTTCGCCCGTCTCACGATCACGCACCTCGAACACGTTTTTGTCCGGTGAGGCCGGTTCCCACTCCGTATCCATGCCAAGCAGATTCACGAAGAAATCGTTGGTCAACGTCTGCGGCTGATCGGTCAACACACCGAGGTCGGACTGCTCGTAGTTCGCGTCCAGCGCGCGCATACCACCGACCAGCACGGTCATCTCGGGCGCCGTCAGGTTCAGCAGCTCCGCCTTGTCCACCAGCAACTCCTCCGGGCGTCGGTCGATACCGTCCCCGAGGTAGTTCCGGAACCCGTCCGCCTTCGGTTTGAGCGCGTCGAAGGAGTCGACGTCGGTCTGTTCCTGGGATGCGTCTGTCCGTCCCGGTTCGAACGGAACGTCGACGTCGTATCCGGCCTCTTTCGCCGCCTGCTCGACGGCTGCACAGCCGCCCAGAACGATCAGGTCAGCGAGCGAGACCTTCGTCCCGTCGGACTGCGAGCTGTTGAACTCGTGCTGGATTCCCTCCAGGGTTTCGAGCACGGTCGTCAGCTGCTCGGGGTCGTTCACGTCCCAGTTGTTCTGCGGTTCGAGGCGAATGCGGGCCCCGTTCGCGCCACCGCGTTTGTCGCTGTCGCGGTACGTCGATGCCGACGCCCAGGCGGTGTTGACCAGCTGGGAGATCGACAGCGCTGAATCGCGGATCTCCTCTTTGAGCGCGGCAGTCTCTTCCTCGCCGATCAGGTCGTAGTCGGCTTCGGGAATAGGGTCCTGCCACAGCATCTCCTCGTCGGGAACCTCCGGGCCGAGGAACCGAGTCGGCGGGCCCATGTCACGGTGGATCAGCTTGTACCAGGCTTTCGCGAAAGTCATGCCGAACTCCATCGGGTTCTCCTGGAAGCGCTCGACGATCTCCCGATAGTCCGGGTCTTCCTTCAGCGCGATGTCCGTCGTGAGCATCATCGGGGTGCGCTTCTCCGACGGGTCGTGGGCGTCCGGGACGGTGTCCTGTAGCTCCTCGCCCGTCGGTGTCCACTGCCACGCACCGCCTGGCCCCTTCTCCGGTTCCCACTCGTAGTCGAGCAGGTTGTCGAGGTAGCCCATGTCCCACTGGATCGGCGCGTCAGTCCAGGGGCCCTCGATGCCGCTGGTGATCGTGTCGGGCCCCTTGCCGGAGCCGTACTCGCTCTCCCAGCCGAGACCCTGCTCCTCGATGGGGGCTGCCTCGGGCGGGGGGCCGAGCTTCTCACTGGAGTCGGCACCGTGGACTTTCCCGAAGGTGTGGCCGCCGGCGATGAGCGCGACGGTCTCCTCGTCGTTCATCGCCATCCGGCTGAACGATTCTCGAATGTTCTTCGCCGACGCGAGCGGAGCAGGTTCACCGTCCGGCCCTTCCGGATTCACGTAGATGAGGCCCATCACCGTGGCGCCCAGCCCCTCCTGGATGTCCCCGGCCTCCTCGAAGCGCTCGTTCGTTTCCATCTCGTCTTCGGGGCCCCAGTCGACGGAGTCGTCGGGCACGAAGTCGTCCTCACGCCCGCCGGCGAAGCCGAACGTCTCGAAGCCCATCGACTCCATGGCGACGTTCCCGGCGAGGACGATCAGGTCGCCCCACGAGAGTTTGCGGCCGTACTCCTGTTTGACCGGCCAGAGCAGGCGGCGCGCCTTGTCGAGGTTCGCGTTGTCGGGCCAACTGTTGAGGGGCGCAAAGCGCTGTCTACCGCCGGATGCGCCGCCTCGGCCGTCGCTGGTGCGGTACGTGCCGGCGCTGTGCCACGCCATCCGGATGAAAAGCGGCCCGTAGTGGCCGTAATCAGCAGGCCACCAATCCTGCGACGTCGTCATCACCGCTTCGATGTCCGCCTTCACGGCTTCGAGGTCGAGTTTCTCGAACTCCTCGGCGTAATCGAACTCCTCGCCCATCGGATCGACCGACCGAGCGTTCTGGTCGAGGGTAGTCAAGTCGAGTTGATTCGGCCACCAATCTTGGTCAGACCCGCTCATTATCGGATAATTGTTCCCTCGTCATATAATGTTGTTTAATTCGATAAGGAAACCTTCGTGCCAGCCCAATAATTCTACGGAGTTTATCAATCGTCGGACCCGTCGGGACACGCCCTGTTTCCGCACAGTCCGATCGACACGGTCGGTGTTTGCGAGATCTCGTCGCGTTCGGTTCACAGATCTACCGACACTGGGTCAGTGAGGAGTACCCGGACTGCTCGGATTTCACCCACCAAACTCGTCCAACCCGGACTGTTCCGGCGCCTGTTCTCGCAGCGCAGCGCCGTCGTTCGTGGGATCGTTCACCCGCGTCGAGACGGGGTAGGCCTCCAGTTCATCGTCGGGGTAGGGGGTTACCACTGAGTTCCACGCCTCCGGCCCGTCGCCGTCGAGCCACGTCGCCTCCTCGCCTGGTTGCAACATCACTGGCATCCGGTCGTGGATGGGCGCAACTGTCTCGTTAGCCCCCGTCGTGAGTATCGTGCAGGTCCAGCGCTCCCACAACCCCGCGTAGGCGTAGGGGGCGCCGTCGACGCGTTCGATGCGGTAGGGCTGCTTGCTCCGCTCCGGCCCACCCCATTCGTAGAACCCGTCGGCGAGAACGAGACAGCGCCGTTCGGCGAACGCGTCCGCGAACATGCGGTTCTCGGTGATGCGCTCGCTCCGGGCGTTGATGGGCGCCGGCCCATCGACGGGCTCGTCGGCCCAGTGGGGCACTAACCCCCAGGTGAGCGAGGTTGTCTCGGCTTCGGCGGTGTTCCGGACGGTGAGAAGTTCCTCGCCCGGAGCGATGTTGTAGCGGGGCTGAAGGGTGTCGGGGACGTCGACCCCGAACCGCTGAGAGAGCGTCGCGGGCCCGACGGCGAGAGCGGTACGGCCGCACATACGCGAGCCGACGGTTGCTGGTGGTTTACCGCTGTCGTTGCGTGCGTCACTCCCGTGACGGGCGACGTTCCTGACGAACCAAGCCAACGTTCATGAACCGGTGGGGCGAAGTACGGACGATGTACGAATCACTCCAACGGCTGCGAGAGTTCGGCGCTCGCTCGCTCCTTGTTCACGCGCTGATGAGCATCGCGTCCATCGCCGCAATCGGCTCAGCGTTCTTACTCTCGGGCGATCTGGGGCTCGTATCGTTCGTCGCGCTCGTGAACTTCGCCGCCGGGCTCTGGGTCTCACATTCGATTCACTCACTCGGGAACACGTTCACCGAGGACGACTACGACGGGGTCGTGGCCGAACTATGAGTACGACCGGCCCGTCCGAACAGGATCTATTCGACGACGTGGCGTGGGAGCGGTTCTTCCGCATCCTCACCGTCATCGCGTTCGTCACCACGGCGTTCGTGTTCACCGCCAGATCGACGCTTCCAGGGAGACTATCGACCATTGCCGTCGGCGCCATCGGCTCCATCGCACTCGTCACGGCCATCATCGGCTTTCTCATCGGCGCAGCCTCGACGTTCGAGCATGCGGAGGAACGAGCCAGCGGCACCCCTCGCCACCAGGCCGGGACGCGCGAAACAGCGGAACAGGTCACGCACGAAGAAGGCGAAACAGACGGCGGCGCAGGCTAACTGGCGACGACGGTACCGACACTGGCGTCGCCACGACTGCACAGTTGCCGACAGTTACTCCGCGTCTGGCGGCGTCGTCGCCTCCGGAAGCCGGCGCTGAAGGAAGTCGTCCAACGTGCGCAGCATCCGAATCTTCTGGTCGATATCCGAGGAGGCGTGGCCCTCCTCGCCAAGTTCGACGTATTCGTACGCTGCATCCTCTCCCGCCGCGAATCCGGCGTCCTCCAGGGCCTCCTGGAAGATGCGCGCCTGCGAGACAGGGACCCGGCGGTCGTTGACGCCGTGGACCATCAGCAGCGGTGCGGTGAGGTTCTCGACGTGGGTGACCGGCGAGCGGTCCCGGTAGAGCTCCGGGTTCTCCTCGGGTGTCCCGAGATACTTCTCCATCAGCTCCGTCCGGAAGTGCGGCATCGTGTTCTCGAACATGTCCGCCAGATCGGTGACGCCGATCCAGGCGATGCCGGCGGCGTACAGTTCGGGGTAGTCGACCATCTGCCAGTAGGCCGAGTAGCCGCCGTAGGAGCCGCCGAAGACGACGACGCGGTCCTCGTCGACCCACTCTTTGGCCGTCACCTGGCGCACCGCCTCGGCGATGTCCGCCTGCTCGCCGCCGCCCCAATCACCGTAGAGGCGCTCCACGAACTCTCGGCCTCGGCCGGTGGAGCCGCGGTAGTTCACCTGGAGCACCGAGTAGCCCCGCGAAATCAGGAACTGCGTGTACATGCCAAAGGAGCGGTAGTCAGCTGCACGCGGGCCGCCGTGGGGGTTGACGACCAGCGGCGAGGGCCGCTCACCCGAGTCGTAGAGCAGCGCGCCGATTTCGAGGCCGTCGTGGCTCTCGAACGTGAAATAGTCGGCGTCGACGAACCGGTCCCGGTCCAGGTCGCCGTACTCCGCCGCGAGCAGCGTCTCGGTCTCGCCCGATTCGGGATCGTGAGCCAGCAGGTCAGGCCGTCGGTTCGGAGTCGTGTGCCGAATCAGCACCCGATCTTCGGCGAGAATCGGCGAGCCCGCACCAGAGAAGGCGGCGACACCCTCGGGCACGGCAAGCTCGGTTGCCTCGCCACTCTCGATATCGTAGCGAATCGGCATGATGGCCGCATCGCGCGTACGGAGCGCGTAGAAGCTCTCGTCGTCGGGACCGAAGGCGACGGGGCTCTCCTCGGCGGTGAGGTCCCCGAACCACGTCACGTCGTCAGTCTCGAGGTCGTAGATGCCACATCGAGAGAAGTTCTCGGTGTTGTCCGAGACGAGTAGCCGGCTCCCCTCGGAGCCCCAGTCGGCGAAGCCGGCCTCGGCGCCCACCGCTCCGATGTGGAGGTTTCGCGGGTTCGAGCCGTCGGCGTCGGCGACGTACAGGTCCTGGTTGTTGTAGTCCTCAGCCTCGTTGGTCGTGTAGGCGATGCGATCGCCCGAGGGTGAGAAGCCGCCGGGGCTCGCCGCGCGCTCGTAGTCTGTCAGCTTCGTCGCTTCCTGGCTCGCCAGGTCGAAGCTGAAAACGTTCATCTGGCCGTCCCGGTTCGAGCCGAGCAACAGCGTCTCGCCGTTCTCGGCCACGTCGCTGAGGACCGTCTGGCCCTCCATCGCGGTGAGCTGTTCGACCGCGCCTTCCTCCTCGTCGGAGACACTGATGGCGTAAATGTCGTTCTGCTCGTTGCCAGCCTCGTCGTCGTGGAAGTAGACGACGTCGCCGTCGGCGCCCCACTTCAGATGCCAGCGGGCGTTGCGCGGCACCTCGCCGTGGCTGATCTGTTGGCGGTCACCGCTCGCTACGTCGAGGACGTGGAGCTCGTTCCGGCCGGTCACGTCGTAGTAGAGCGCGACCCGGTCGCCATCGGGGGAGGCAACCGCGTGCTGGAAGCTCGGAAGGCTCGCGAGCGCTTCGAGGAAATCTTCGTCGGACATCGTGTGCAAATTCCTCCCGCCTTGCAAAAGCGTTTGCAGAACGCTCGTTCTGTTCCTCGCTGTTTGCTCAGCCGTGGTTCTCCCAGAACCGCTCCACGCCGAACTCCAGCATATCCGGTGAAACGGGGCTGAACTCCGCCTGTTCGGACTCTGGGAGGAACTCACGGACCGAGTTCCACGAGTCCCGCGCGTACCGGGCGTCGACCAGGGCGCGAACGCCCACCTCCTCGGGCCCGCGAATGACTCGACCGATAGCCTGTCTGGCCTTCCGAACCGCCGGTACCGTCAGGGCCGTCTCGAACCCATCTCCGAACTCCCGGTCGTAGGCCGTCCGGACCGCCCGCGTCCGCGGAGATGCCGTGTTGATTATCGGAACGCCGCAGATGACCGCCGCCGCGAGCCGGTCGCCCTGGTAGTCGACACCCTCCGTCAACGTGCCGCGGATGCTGGTCACCAGTGCCTTCGGCTCGCCCTGGAAGAATTCGGCTTTCAGTTCCTCGGTCACGTCGTCGGTTGAAGAGCTGTCCATCAGCACGGGTTTCTCGAGGCGGTCTTCGAGTTCCTCCGCCATCCATTCGGCCTCACCGTAGCTGGGCATCCCGACCAGCACGTTGCCCGGCGACGCGGCGATGGTTGCCGCCGCCTCGGCGTGCATCCGTCGCGTCTCGTTCGCCTCACCCGGGTGGCCCCGATTGTCGTAGGTGAACTTCGGCGCATCGACGGCGAACGAGGCGCGGTTCGCCTCGGGGAATCCCAGTCCGTAACTCCGGGTGGTGACCGGTCGGCCCGTCTCTTCGAGGTGGTTCAGTCCGGTCACCTCGCGAAACACGTCGAGCGGTTCCAGCGTCGCCGACATCAGGACACCGCCGCCGAACTTCCCGAGACGGTCGCCGATGGCCTTGCTGGGAACGCAGTTGTGCAGGGAGAGCCGCGCGTTGTACGCCCGGCGCCAGGAGTCCGCGCGTGCGGTTTCGTCCCACGTCCGCGCTAACTCGATCTCCCGGAAATAGGACTCGTGGTCGTGTCGGTACCACGCGTTCAGTAGCCGACCCACAGGTTGGACCGCCCGCTGGGCATCCTCGTCCTCGACGCTGTTGAGGATGCGGGCGACGACGGCGCCGACGACTTCGGCGCGAGACCAGACGCCCGCACCGTACCCCTCGTCGTCGGCCCACTCCGTGATCTCGTCCGGCGCCGGCTCCTCGGGGTCACGGAGCGGGAGTTCGGCGTCCGCCAACTGGTTTAGCTCCGCGCGCCAGCCCGGGCGCTCGATGTCGAGATGCGCTTTCACCCGCCGGTCCAGTTCCTCGCGTAGTGCCGTACAGAACTCCCGGAGTGTCCGGAGTTCGTCCAGTTTCACGTCGCTCTCGTTCAGTTCGCCCCGGACGAGATCGGCATCCGTCTGTGCGTCCGACGGCGTCTGCCCCGCTGCTGAGCCGGGTCTGTCGTTGGATTCGCCGGCTGGCTGTGCCGGCGAATCGTCGAATTCGACCGCCTGCACGACCCGTGTCAGCTCGGAGACGGCATCCCGGAGCGTCCGGTCGCCCACACTGTCGCTCACCAGGTCGCGTACCCGGGGTTCGAGCATGTGGGCCTCGTCACAGACGACGAACGTCGAGTCGTCGACGAGCGCGCCGGTGAACGTTCCCGCAGTTGTCGGGTCGAACGCGTGGTAGTAGTTTCCGATGACGACTTCGACGTGACCGAGTGCGGCGCCCATCACCGAATGCGGACAGGTGCCGTGGCCCGCCGAGCGCGCCACCAGCGTCTCCGTGTCGATGAGCCCCGTGTCGGTGAAATCGAACGGCACTGCCTCTGCCGGGTCGCCGTCCTCCGGCAGATCGTCGAGATACTGGGCGTAGAACGGACAGTATTCCGTGCCGCCGGTTGCGCCGCCGCCGTACTCCGACGTGTCGGGACGGTACGGCGTCGGCTCCCCTGCGGTCTCGAGATACTCAGCACCGCTTCGCGCGGAATCGGCGATCCCCACCTGCTGGCTGCGGGCGTCCGCAGCGAGTGCGGCGGCCGTCGTCGGTCCGCCGTCGCCGACAAGATTGCGTGTGCGCTCGCGCAGCCCTTCACAGCGGTCGTAGACGTTCTCGTCGTCGACGCCGCCGCGGTTCTCCCGCGCGTACGGACAGACGTCTGCTTTCCCGACCAGGGTTAGCCCCGAGATGGGGCTGTACTCCTCGGGGAGCCTCTCGTTGATAGTGCGGAGGTCCTCCTCGAACTGGCGAAGTTGCTGTTTGACGCTCGTCAGGACGACGACTCGCTCGAACGCCGAATCGGAGTCCCGGACCCGATCCAGGCCGGCTGAGAGCGCGAGCATCGTCTTTCCGGTGCCACAGGCGCCTTCGAGTGCGAGAAAGCCGTTCTCCGCGGCGGTCTCGATAGCCGCCTCGATACCGTCGCGCTGCTCGGGGTAGGGCTCGGGGTGGCCAAAGAGATCGCGCCAACTCACTACCGTTGGATTGGGCGCGGCGAGTTTAGTCATGTCGAACGCTGGTCGCGCGCTGGTACTTGAGGTATTGGGCGCACCGGAGGGCCCGCGTATAAACCAATCATCGGTATAGCGAATGTTGTGACCCGCGCTGGTTCCCGGTAGCGGTGGGGAGCGAGTACAGAAGTAACGAACGGCAGCCAGCGGTCGGGGACAACCAGGGCAGCAGTCAGTTCAAGTACGATTGTCCCTTCGAAAGTGAGCCGATACGAGAGCCAACCGACGACCGTCTGCGGACAACCAGACACGCGGTAAACCCAAACTACTTGATTCGACGACAGCTCAGGACACGTATGGCAAGCAAGGGCGAACCGCAGAGCGAGTCGGACGTGCTCCGCAGCAAGCGCGATGCGACGCGCTATCAGATCCTGGCGGAGATCGCCGAACACCAGCCAGCGGTGAACCAGCAGGAGATCGCGGACGCCGTCGACATCACCGCGCAGGCGGTCAGCGAGTACCTCCGGGAGCTCGTCGAACAGGACTACGTCGAGAAACACGGCCGTGGGCGCTACGAGATCACGAAATCCGGCGTCGATTGGCTTATCTCCCAGACGGAGGCGCTCCAGAGCGTCGTCGACCACGTCGCCGAGGACGTCATCGAGCGGGTCGAGGTCGACACCGCGATCGCGACAGCCAGCATCGAGGAGGGTCAGTCCGTGTCGCTGCATATGCAGGACGGGGTGCTCCGGGCGACGCCCGGTAAAACCGGCACGACGACGGCCGTCGCCGTCACGGACGCCGAAGCGGACCAGGACGTCGGCGTGACCGAGTTCGACGGGATGCTGGATTACGAGCTCGGTACGGTCACGGTCGTCTCGATACCGAGCGTCCAGAACGGGGGGAGCCGCGTCATCGACCCGGCGGATATCACCCAGCGCGCGGCCGAGCACGATCTCCTCGCCGTCGCCGGCAACGAGGCACTCGCAACGGCGTTTTCGGCTGGGCTCGAACCCGACGTCCGGTTCGGGACGGCCCAGGCGGTAGCGGAGGCGACCGCCAAAGGCCTGAGCGTGCTCTCACTCGCCGTCGAGAGCAAGGTGGCGATCCAGACCGACACGCTTCGGAAACAGAACGTCACCTACGAGGTCGTCGACCCGACCGCCATCCGGTAGCACTCGGCGCCACCAATGGCCGATTACGGCCGATGTTGTCGTCACAGATTTACACCCCGCTGCCTAACCGCCGGCCCATGCCCGAAGGCGAACGCATCGCGGCCGTCGACGACGTCCCCGAACTCGGTTCACATCTCTTCACTGTCGAGGACGCGTTCACAAACGAGCGCGAAGCGATTCTGGTCACCTGCGACGAGGCGCCCGGCGTCCGGGCGTGGCTCAACAACTGCACCCACGAGGCCCAGCGCCTGGACAGGGGTGACGGCGTAGCGATGCGGAACGGCGAGATCATCTGCCCGAAACACGGCTCGATGTTCGACGCCTGTTCGGGCGAGTGCAATAACGGGAACGCAGCGGGGACCACGCTCCCGAGCATCGAGATCACGGTCGCGGACGGAGCAGTGTTCCTTCGCGACGATAACTACGAGTATCTCCGCGACGGCGGGATGGACGACGATGATGGACCGGACTCCACCTCACACCTCTCCTTCTGAGTCGACGGTTCCGCTACCGCTCAGAAGCCGAACCCCTCGTGGTTCACCGGGACGGCGATGGGACCGCGCGGGAGCGCCGGCGGGAGCGACTCCTCGTTGTAGACGCTGGGCGCCAGATCGTTCGGCCCGGCAGGGTAGTAGAGCGACGCCAGTTCCTGGGCGTGGCCACGGCCAACCGAGAGTTCGAACTGACCGCCGCCATAGAGATTCACCCCGCGGTCCAGCGCCCAGTGCAGTACCCGGAACAGCGACTCAACAGTACCGAACCGGGAGGGTTTGATGTTGAGCCACGACGGCTCCCACGGCCGGGCGAGCACGTCGTCGAGGCTGTGAATCGGACTGTCCCAGGACACTCGCCCCTCCTCGCCCTCGAAGACTGGTTGTGTCTCCTCGGTCAGTAGCGGGTCCTCGACGACAGCGTCGGGGAACCCGTCGACGATACGGCGGTAGAACTCGGGGCTGGCTTCGGCGTCCACGTTTGTTCCTTCGTAGTGGCCCTTCAGATCGACGACTCGGACAACGTCACGCGCCCGGAGGTCGGCGACGAGTTCCTCGCCCCAGTCCGGTGTCGGGTCGAGTTTGAACCCCACCTTCGGGTTTCGGCTGCGGATTGCATCGACGCGCGAGGTTGTCGGCGGGTCGCCCAGGCGCGTGCTCGCGACGAACCGGACAGGGTGATGCTCCCTCCCCAGCAGCGCCGGAAGGCTCGTGTCGTTCTGGTGGAGCGCCAGGTCGAGCGCCGCGGACTCCACTCCCCAGCGCCGATAATCGTGGGCGGCCTCCCGTTCGGGGTCCCCACCCGGAAACAGGTCGAGACCGTCGAGCGCTGCAGAGAACTCCCCGAAGCTGAACTCGCCCAGTGGGAGGCTGAACTCACCCGTATCGAGGGCTTCCGCGAGTCGCTCGTGGTCCGCCGTGTCGTACGTCACGTCCTCGCCGCGACCCGTTTCGTCATCGCCGCTGAGGTGAAACACTGTCGTTGTCCGGGTGAACCCAGAGGACGTCTCCTGCGTGAACTGCTCGTACTCGACGGTCTCGACGGTCAGCGGGAGGTCGACGACGAGTTCGTACGCCGGTGGGGTCGGCGGGTCGGCGCTACTGCTGGCCATATCCGACCCATATGGCGGCGGTGGCAAAACTCCCACGGCACTCAGTCGGCCGGAACCGAGTTCTGCGGACGAGCGGGCGTGCCGTGACGCCTACCGGTCCCGTGTTAGCCCGGGGTTCGTTACCGCACCGTTTGCCGCCGAACCGAACGAGCTCCCGTATTTCGCGAGCACGCCGCCGGGGTACGGGGGGTCCGGCTGCTCCCAATTCTCGAGCCGTGTGCCGAGTTCCTCGTCGGTCAGGTCCACATCCAGCCGGCGGTCCGGAATGTCGATCGTGATATGGTCGCCGTCCTCCAGCGCGGCGAGCGGGCCGCCGGCGAACGCTTCTGGCGCGGCATGGCCGATCATCGGGCCGCGGGTCGCGCCGGAGAACCGCCCGTCTGTGACCATCGCCACGTCGTCCTCGTGGCCCTGGCCGACGACGGCGGCGGTGACGCCGAGCATCTCCCGCATTCCCGGGCCCCCGCGGGGCCCCTCGTTCCGGATGACGATGCAGTCGCCAGATTCGATGTGCCCCTCCTGGACGTAGGCCATCGCCTCCTCCTCCGCTTCGAAGACCCGAGCGGGGCCCTCGTGGTGGAACTGGTCGTCGCCGGTCACTTTCAGCACGGCGCCCTGGGGCGCGAGATTCCCCTTCAGGATCTTGATGGCGCCCTCCTCGTGGAACGGGTCGTCGACCGGGCTGAGGAACTCGGCGTCGTTGCGTTCAGCGTCGGTCGGCAGGTCCAGTTCGTCCAACTCCTCGGCAATGGTTCGACCGGTGATCGTCATGGCGTCGCCGTGGAACAGCTCCGCCTCGACGAGTTGTTGGACCACGACCGGGACGCCGCCGACGTCGTGGAGATGCTTCATGACGCTGGTGCCGCCGGGTTGGAGGTTCGCGATCTTCGGCGTGCGGCGGGCGATCTCGTCGAAGTCGTCGATACTGAGCTCGATGCCGGCCTCGGCCGCCAGCGCGAGCAGGTGCAGCACCGCGTTAGTCGAGCCACCCATCGCCACCTGGAGCGCGATGGCGTTCTCGAAGGACTCTCGGGAGAGAATGTCGGAGGGCTTGCGGTCGTTCTCGACGGCGTCGAGCACGAGTTCGCCCGCCTCGCGGGCGGTCTCGGCGCGGCCGTCGCTCTCAGCGGGCGGGGAGGCGCTGCCCAGCGGTGCCAGCCCCAACCCCTCGCTGATGGAGGCCATCGTGTTCGCGGTGAACATCCCGCCGCAGGAGCCGGCGCCGGGACAGGCGTTGCGCTCGAGTTCGTCCAGTTCCTCGCGACTCATCTCGCCCTGCGCGTACGTGCCGACGCCCTCGAACACGTTCTGGACGGTCACTTCTCGCCCCTCGTGCTGGCCAGGGAGGATGGAGCCGCCGTAGAGGAAGACGCTCGGCAGGTCCGTGCGGATTGACGCCATCATCATCCCCGGGAGGTTCTTGTCACAGCCGGCGACGGTGACCAGCGCGTCCAGACGCTCGCCGAAGGCGACCAGTTCGACTGAGTCGGCGATGAGCTCCCGGGAGATGAGTGAGGCCTTCATTCCCTCGGTCCCCATCGAGATCGCGTCAGAGATCGTGACCGTCCCGAACTCGATCGGCATCCCGCCGGCGTCGTCGACGCCCTCGATGGCGGCGTCGGCGACGTCGTCGAGATGAACGTTACACGGCGTGATGTCGGCCGCGGGATTGGCGACGCCGACCATCGGCGAGGAGAGGTCCTCGTCGTCGAACCCCATCGCGCGGAACATCGAGCGATGGGGCGCGCGGTCGGGCCCTTCCGTCACTTCCCGGCTTCGCAAGGTCTCGGGTTTCTCGCTTTGCTGGCTCATATGGTCGAAATCCGCTACGCGAACTTAACTCCCGCTCTTCCACGGGACGTGATAGCACGGGCATCGCATCACCGACGGCGTTAAGTAGTGGGATGGAATATCGTGGTGTACAATGTCTCACGACATGGAGGATACGTCGTCTCAGACGGCGGATCGGGTTCTCCCACGGCACGCTGAGAACTGATTCCGAGTTCGCCACCGCTCGGATCTTCGACACCACACTGCGTGACGGTGAACAGTCACCGCGAACTTCGTTCTGTTACGACGATAAGCGAGAGATAGCCACAGCCCTGGACGCGATGGGCGTCCACGTCATCGAGGCCGGCTTCCCCGTGAACTCCGACGCCGAGTTCAAAGCCGTCAGCGATATCGCCACCCACACCGATACGACCGTCTGTGGGCTGGCCCGCGTCGTCGACGGCGACGTCGAAGCCGCGCTCGACTCCGGCGTCGATATGGTCCACACGTTCGCCTCGACCAGCGAGGTACAGCTGAAGGACTCCATGCACGCCACCCGCGAAGAGGTCATCGAGCGCTCCGTCGACTGCGTTCGCCGGGTCGCCGACGCGGGCGTCGACGTGATGTTCTCGCCGATGGACGCCACCCGGACCGACCACGACTACCTGACGGAGGTAATCGAGGCGGTCTCCGAGGCCGGCGTCGATTGGATCAACATCCCCGACACCTGCGGCGTCGCCACCCCGGCGCGCTTTGCCGACCTCATCGAGACGGTCCGCGAGCACACGGACGCGCGCATCGACGTGCACACCCACGACGACTTCGGACTGGCCAGCGCGAACGCGCTCGCCGGGTTCGAGGCCGGCGCCGACCAGGCGCAGGTCTCGGTCAACGGCATCGGCGAGCGCGCCGGCAACGCCGCCTTCGAACAGGTCGTCATGGCCGTCGAGTCCGTCTACGGCGCGGACACGGGAGTCGAAACGACCGGGATTACCGAGCTGGCACGGACCGTCGAGGAGCGCAGCGGTATCGACACCCCGGCGAACGCGCCGATCGTGGGCGCGAACGCGTTCTCTCACGAGTCCGGCATCCACGCCGCCGGCGTGATCGAGAACAGCGCGACGTTCGAGCCCGGCGTGATGACGCCGGAGATGGTCGGCGCCGAGCGAGAGTTCGTACTCGGCAAGCACACGGGCACCCACTCCGTGGCGAAGCGGCTCCGCGAGGTGGGCTACGAGCCGACCGACGACGAGGTCCGCACGGTCACGCGCGAGGTCAAGGAGTTCGGCGCGACCGATCGCCGGATCACCGACGAGCGCCTCGTCGCGTTCGCCGACGACCACGGCGTCGAGCGTGCGGCGGAACGGGTGACGGAGGGGCCAGCCAGATGACACAGTCGAGAGAGCGCCTCGCTGCCCAGCCTCCGGTATCCCGAACCGGCGGCACGAGCGACACTGAATCGGGCAGAGAGAGGGACAAAGGTTATCACGAGGCAGCCCATCGACTGGGTAATGACGCTCACTGGCGCATCCGGTTCGACCGGCGCCAGCGTCTCGCTCGAGATTATTGTAGGGGCTGTTTAGTCCCTACATTTCACTCTTCGTATCCGGCCGTTGCACTGTCCCCGACAGCCAGCAGTCAATCGCGTACCCAACATGAGTGATCGAGCGAGCGCCACATACCCCGGCTCGGAGGCCGCTGCCGCCGACGCCGAGGCTGGCGACCAGACCCGAGACGAACCGACCGACGAACACCAAGCTGCCGCCCCTGCTGCGGCGGCCCCCACCGAGCAGCCCGAGGAGGCAGGAACCGAGACGAGAACCGGCGCGGAGGCGGCCGTCGCTGCCCTCGACGCCGCGAACGTCGAGCACGTCTTTGGCGTGCAGGGCGGCGCCATCATGCCCGTCTACGACGCCCTCTACGACGCCGGGCCCGCACACGTGACGATGGCCCACGAGCAGAGCGCGGCCCACGCCGCCGACGCCTACGGGCAGACCACCGGCCAGCCGGGCGTCTGCATGGCCACTTCCGGCCCAGGCGCGACGAATCTCATCACCGGCATCGCTGACGCCGACATGGATTCGGACCCCTTCGTCGCGCTGACCGGCCAGGCACCGACGGAGTTCGTCGGCAACGACGCGTTCCAGGAGGTCGACACCATCGGCGTCACCCGCCCCGTCACGAAGGAGAACTACTTCACGAGCCACGCCGACGAGGTCGGCGGCACGGTCTCCGAGGCCGTCGAACTGGCTGGGAGCGGTCGCCCCGGCCCAACCCTGGTCGACCTGCCGAAGGACGTGACCAACGCTGAAACCGACGTCGGGCCCGACCCGGGCCGACAGCCAGCGTATTACGAGGTGCCGGAAGGCGCCGAAGCGGCGGCCGTCGACGAGGCCGCCAGTGCAGTGGCCGGTGCGGACCGACCGCTGGTGCTCGCCGGCGGCGGCGTCCGGAAAAGCGGGGCCAGCGAAGCGCTTCGGGCGTTCGCCAACACGTTCAACCTGCCCGTCGTCACCACGATGCCGGGCATCGGCACGTTCCCCGAGGACCACGAGCGCTGTCTCTCGTGGGCGGGGATGCACGGCACCGGCGCGGCCAACATGGCCATCTCGCATACGGACTGCCTGATCGCCGTCGGGACGCGGTTCGACGACCGGCTCACCGGCGGCGTCGAGTCGTTCGCGCCCGAGGCCGAGGTCGTTCACATCGATATCGACGCCGCGGAGATCTCGAAGAACGTCCACGCGGACTACCCGCTGATCGGCGACGCGGGCGCCGTGCTCGATCAGTTGCACGACGCGACGGCCGACGCCTACGATAGCAGCGATACAGGCGCTGTAGAGCCCGCCGCTGCCGGCGATACTGAGGCTGCCGGTCCGTCGAACGCGGCCGAGGAGCGCTACGCCGAGTGGTGCGAACAGTGCCGGACGTGGACCGAGGAGTACCCGATGACCTACTCCGCGCCCGAAGACGAGCCGCTGAAGCCGCAGTTCGTCGTCGAGGTGATGGACGAGGCGACGCCGGACGACACCGTCGTCACGACCGGTGTCGGCCAGCACCAGATGTGGGCCGCCCAGTACTGGACGTACCGCCAGCCCCGCTGCTGGGTCTCCAGCCACGGGCTGGGCACGATGGGCTACGGGCTGCCCGCTGCCATCGGCGCCAAAGTCGCCGAACCCGACCGCGAGGTCGTCTGCTTCGAGGGCGACGGCTCGTTCATGATGACCCTGCAGGAGCTCTCGGTCGCGGTCCGGGAGAATCTGGACATCACCGTCGTCGTGCTCAACAACGAGGCTATCGGGATGGTGCGGCAGTGGCAGGACGCCTTCTTCGAGGAGCGCCGGATGGCCTCGGAGTACGGCTGGATGCCGAAGTTCGAACCCATCGCCGACGCGTTCGGCGCGAAGGGGTTCACGCTCACAGCGTACGACGACGTCGCCGACACGCTGGAAGCCGCCGTCGAGTACGACGGCCCGGCGGTCGTCGACGCCCATATCGACCCGAGTGAGAACGTCTACCCGATGGTGCCCAGTGGCGGCGACAACAGCGGCTTCGCGCTGACGGAGGAGCAGCTATGAGCTCCGAGCAGTCCGCTACCGACGGCTCCAGGGAAGCATCGGGCGGTCGATCCGAGGAGACGCCAGCGGGCCGGGCGGCCAGTGAGGCATCCCGCAAGGGGCTACATGGGCCGACGCCGGAGCAGCGCGAGCGCCCGCGTGGCCGCCGCTCGAAGCAGGGCGTCCGCGTCGATCCCGACGCCGAGGCGACCCACGCGCCGCGGCGGACGACCATCTCGGCGCTGGTGAAACACGAACCGGGCGTGCTGGCTGAGGTCGCCGGTCTCGTCAGCCGCCGCCAGTTCGACATCGAATCCCTCACCGTCGGCCCGACGACGAACCCCGAGACCGCTCGGGTGACGCTCGTCGTCGAGGAACCCGAACCCGGCGTCCGCCAGGTCGAGAAACAGTTGGAGAAACTGGTGCCGGTGGTCTCCGTCCGAGAGCTGGGCCGTAACGCGATCCGCCGTGAACTGGTGCTGTTGAAAGTCCACGGCGACCGGCCCGAAGCGGTTCAGGCGGTGACCGAGATGTTCGACGGTCGCACCCTCGACGCCGGGCCGTGGACCATCACGGTCGAACTCACCGCGAACCCCGACAAGGTCGAGGACGCAATCGACGCCTTCCGGCAGTTCGGCATCCGAGAACTCACGCGAACCGGGAGCACCGCACTCGCGGCGGGCGAGGAGTGGACGACCGACGCCGAGGAGGAGCGCTACGAGCGAATGACCGACGCCGGGGAGTACCCCGGCTACGCCGAGAGCCGAAGCCAGCAGCGCGGACAGAACGGGCAGACCCAGCAGCACGACCAACCCCGGCAGAGCGAGCAGAGCCAGCGGGCGACGAGCAGCCCCCGACGTACCCAGACTGATGACTGACACGAAAGTCTACACAGACGACGACGCCGAACAGCAGTATATCACCGAGAAAACCGTCGCGGTCCTCGGCTACGGGAGCCAGGGCCACGCCCACGCGGGCAACCTCGCCGACAGCGGGGTGGACGTAGTCGTCGGCCTCCGCGAGGGCTCGGATTCGCGCGAAGTCGCCCGCGCGGACGGACTCCCCGTCGCGACGCCCACAGAGGCAGCAGCGGCGGCCGACGTGGTGTCGATGCTGGTCCCCGACAGCGTCCAGCCGGCGGTGTACGCGGAGATCGAACCCGAACTCGAAGCGGGCGATACGCTCCAGTTCGCACACGGGTTCAACATCCACTACGACCAGATCCAGCCGCCCGAAGGCGTCGACGTGACGATGATCGCGCCCAAAGGGCCGGGGCACATCGTCCGCCGGCAGTTCGAGCGCGGCGAGGGAACGCCGGGGCTGCTGGCGGTCTACCGCGACGCGACCGGCGAGGCGAAGGAGGAGGCGCTGGCCTACGCCGCGGCAATCGGCTGCACCCGCGCGGGCGTCATCGAGACGACGTTCCGCGAGGAGACCGAGACTGACCTCTTCGGCGAGCAGGCGGTGCTCTGTGGCGGCGTCACGGAGCTCATCCGGGCCGGCTACGAGACGCTGGTCGACGCGGGCTACTCCCCCGAGATGGCCTACTTCGAGTGTCTGAACGAGATGAAGCTCATCGTCGACCTGCTCTACGAGGGCGGCTTCGGCGAGATGTGGGACTCCGTCTCGGACACCGCCGAGTACGGCGGCCTCACCCGCGGCGAGGTGGTCGTCGACGATCACACGCGCGAGAAGATGGAGGAGGTCCTCGAGGAGGTCCAGAAGGGCACCTTCGCCCGCGAGTGGGTCGTCGAGAACCAGGCGGGGCGTCCCGAGTACGGTCAGCGCCGCCGCGCGGAGGCCGACCACGACATCGAGGACGTCGGCGAGGAGCTCCGGGGCCTGTTCGCGTGGGGCGAGAGCGATGAGGAGGACCAGGAAACCGAGCGCGCGAACGTGAACGCCGACGACTGAGGACGATGACCGTATTCACACCCGAGACGAAGGGGGCCGAACCGACCGAACGAGACCGAGAGACCACCACCACGATGACGAACGCACACGACGGTCGACGACCGAACACGCGAACTGACCCGAACCGAGCCCGACCCGCCCGAACGATGGGGGCCGTGAGTCACACCAACCCGCTGACCGGCCAACCGTTCGGTGGGTCACAGGTGTTCGCCCGCGGCCGAACCGTCGTCGCCGACGGCGGTGAGGCTGACGCCGCCGAGGATGCTACCGAGGAGACGGAGGACGATGCGGAGGTAGCACGCGTCAGCGACGTGGACCACACGCCGCGCGAGGGTGCACCGGACGCCAGCGCCGTTTACGAGCGGGGCGGCGAGGGCAAGCGGGACGATACTGCTGCCGATGCCGAGGGCGGGACCGACGATGTCGTGGAGGCAGACGAGGAATGAGCCGGGGAACGCTCTACGACAAGGTGTGGGACCGCCACAAAGTCCGTGCGCTCCCCAGCGGGCAGGACCAGCTGTTCGTCGGCCTGCACCTCATCCACGAGGTGACGAGCCCGCAAGCGTTCGGGATGCTCGAGGAGCGCGGGCTGGAGGTGGCCTATCCCGAGCGCACGCACGCGACAGTCGACCATATCGTGCCGACGGCCGACCAGGAGCGGCCCTACGCTGACGGTGCCGCCGAATCGATGATGTCCGAACTGGAGAAGAACGTCGCCGAGGCCGGCATCGAGTTCGACCACCCCGACACCGGCGACCAGGGCATCGTCCACGTCGTCGGGCCGGAGCAGGGGCGCACCCAGCCCGGGATGACAGTCGTCTGTGGCGACTCACACACCGCGACCCACGGCGCGTTCGGCGCGCTTGCCTTTGGAATCGGAACCTCCCAGATCCGAGACGTGCTGGCGACCGGAACGGTGGCGATGGAGAAACAGGCCGTGCGCCGCGTCGAGGTCACTGGCAAACTCGACGAGGGCGTCACCGCGAAGGACGTGATCCTCACGATCATCCGGGAACTCGGCACCGACGGCGGCGTCGGCTACGTCTACGAGTACGGCGGCGAGGTCATCGAATCGCTCTCGATGGAGGGGCGGATGACCGTCTGTAACATGTCGATCGAGGGCGGCGCACGCGCGGGCTACGTCAATCCCGACGAGACCACCGACGAGTGGCTACGCGGGACGGACGCGTTCGAGGACAACGAGAAGTTCGCCAAGATGAAGGAGTACTGGGACTCCATCACCTCAGATTCGGACGCGCAGTACGACGACGTGGTGACTATCGACGGCAGCAGCATCGAGCCGACCGTCACCTGGGGGACGACGCCCGGCCAGGGGATCGGCATCTCCGAGCCGATTCCGTCGCCCGAAGAGCTTCCCGAAGACAAGCGGGGGTCGGCACGCGATGCACAGGCCCACATGGGGGTCCAGCCGGGCGAGACGATGGCTGGTTACCCGGTCGACGTCGCCTTCCTGGGCTCCTGTACGAACGCGCGGCTCTCGGACCTGCGGGCGGCCGCAGCCGTCGTCGAGGGCCGCCAGATCGCCGATGACGTCCGCGGGCTGGTCGTTCCGGGCAGCCAGCGGGTGAAAGCCGCTGCCGAGGCCGAAGGCCTGGATCAGGTGTTCCGCGAGGCCGGCTTCGAGTGGCGTGAGGCGGGCTGCTCGATGTGTCTGGGGATGAACGACGACCAGTTGGTAGGTGACGAGGTGTCGGCCTCCTCCTCGAACCGCAACTTCGTGGGGCGGCAGGGGAGCGCCGAGGGGAAGACGGTGCTGATGAGCCCGGAGATGGTCGCCGCCGCCGCGGTGACCGGCGAGGTGACCGACGTGCGTGAACTGGACACGACGACGGAGGTGGCTCGCTCATGAGCGACCCGGTTGATGTCCCGAGCATCGAAACGGTTCACGGCACCGGTATCCCGGTCCGCGGGAACGATATCGATACGGACCAGATCATCCCCGCGCGGTTCCTGAAGGTGCTTACCTTCGACGGGTTAGGGGAGTTCGCCTTCTTCGACAAACGCTACGAGACGGCGGGACCGGGCGGGGAAACCGCCGAGGCGGCGGAGAACCCCACGGACCACCCGTTCAACCAGGACCGCTACGAGGGCGCGAACGTCCTGGTTGTCAACGCGAACTTCGGCTGTGGCTCCTCGCGGGAGCACGCCCCGCAGGCGCTCCAGCGCTGGGGTATCGACGCCATCGTCGGCGAGTCCTTCGCGGAGATCTTCGCGGGCAACTGTCTCGCGCTGGGGATTCCGACGGTGACGGCCGACACTGAGGCTGTCGAAGCGCTGCAGGACCGTATCGAGTCGGAGCCGGACACCGAGATCACCGTCGACGTCGAGACTGGCGCCGTCGAGTACGGTGAGACGACGGTCGATGCCAGCGTCGACTCGACCCAGCGCCGCGCGCTCGTCGCCGGCGAGTGGGACACCACCGCGATGCTGGGGGCGAACCCTGACGAGGTCGCTCAGACGGCGGCCTCGCTCCCGTACGTCGACTGATTCTCCAGTTAGCTCTCGGTTAGGACCAGTCGGTTCCCGACTGGAGCCGAACCACGCTCGACTGGCTCTGACGGCCCCGTTACAGCTGACAACGTCTGTGCAGCGAGCCAAGGCAACATTTAACACGGGGTACCGTGTTGGAGTATCCATGCCGCTTCACCGATGCTGCCGTTCGTTCGGTGTGAGCGCGACGCTCGCTATTCTTGGGGTCTTCTGACCCCATTCCACCCCACCTCTTGACCGACGAACCGCTTCCCAACCACAGACACCCCAGCAACCCTACCAAAATGAGCCAGCGACCACAGAACGAGACCAAACGGACGATGAGTGACGCCAGCCACACCAACCCCTACACCGGCACGACGTTCGGTGAAACCGCGGTCTACAGCCGCGGGGAGCCGGTTACCGACGGCGGAACGCCGAAACAGGAGGAGGGAACGATCGGAAGCGTGGACCACACGCCACGACGGGGCGCGCCCGACGCAGGGCGAGTCTACGAACGTGGTGGGGAAGGCACTGCAGAGACCAACGACGAGGAGTAGATTTTCAGCCGAGTTCTCGCGTCAGAACCCGAGGTCGTCGCGTTCCAGCTTCTTCACCCGCGTCGAGAGCGTGAGAAACGTCGCCGTGAGCGTCAACACTACCGCGCCCGCGGCGGCGAGGAGATGAATCTCCGGCGGGTGGGTGTAGAACCCCTCGGCGCCCAGTTGTTGGCCGGGGATGTACGTGTGATGGGGCGAGCCCAGAATCGGGACGAAGTAGTCGACCAGGTCGTTCAAGCCGTACCAGAGAACCGCGACGGCAACGGCCTTGACGGGAAAATCGGAGAGACGGTGGAGGACGAACGCCTCGACGACCATCGCGAGATGGCTGAAAAAGAGGAACAGATACATCGGGAGCGCAGTGCCCGCGAGGAAGCCGTCCGAGAAGACGATGAGCACGAACGGGGTCCAGAAGCCGAGCTTCCAGCAGCCAAAAAAGGCCAGTGCGTTCAGATACTCGTTTCGCCGCCCGAGCCCCCACGCGCCGAACGCGAGGCCGACGAACAGTGTCCCGCCGGGACTGTCCGGGACGAGCGGCCAGAGGAGCGCCGGTTCCCGCGCGAACTGTCCGGTGATGAGCGGGTCAGAGAGCGGCAGCGGGTGGAAGCCGTAGTACCAGAAGCCGAAGGCGGTGCCGATGGCGTTGATGATGACGACGAGCCACACTGCGCGCAGGCCCAGATCCTCGACGGCGCGGGGGACCGGGGCGAGCCAGCGCGGCAGCGTGGCCCGCCCGGGGAGCCGCGAGCGGTCGAGCAGTCCGAAGGAGGTCATAGTCGCGGAACGGAACGGGTCCGGCATATGGTTGCCGATGGCGGAGCCAGGATGTCGGCACGCACATGATCGGTCGAATGGGCCGAAGTCAACCCTGTTAAGTACGGTCCGGTATTAGGTTGAGCATGGACAAAGTGGACGATATTGAGGAGCTACAACGGGGCACCGAGCTCGTCAAGCGCGGCTTCGCACAGATGCAGAAAGGCGGCGTCATCATGGACGTTATCAACCGCCAGCAGGCCCGCATCGCGGAGGACGCGGGCGCGGTCGCAGTGATGCACCTCGAAGCTGTCCCCGCCGACATCCGCAAGCGCGGCGGCGTCGCGCGAATGGCAAACCCGGCAGAGATCGCCGAGATCACCGACGAAGTGTCGATCCCGGTGATGGGGAAAGTGCGTATCGGCCACCACAAGGAGGCCGAGATCATGGAGGCCGCCGGTGCCGACATGGTCGACGAGAGCGAGGTGCTCACGCCCGCAGAGGAGGAGTACCACGTCGACAAGCGGGACTTCACCGCACCGTTCGTCTGTGGCGCGCGTAACCTCGGCGAGGCGCTCCGGCGTATCGACGAGGGCGCTGCGATGATCCGGACCAAAGGCGAGGCCGGCACGGGCGACGTGAACCAGGCGGTCCACCACCAGCGCAACATCAAAAGCGCCATCCGGAAGCTCCAGGGGATGCAGTTCGAGGAGCGAGAGATGTGGGCCCGCGAGAACGAGGCGCCGCGCGACCTCGTCCACGAGACGGCCGACGTCGGCCGGCTCCCGGTGGTCAACTTCGCCGCCGGCGGGATCGCGACGCCCGCCGACGCCGCGCTGATGATGCACCACGGCTGTGACGGCATCTTCGTCGGCTCGGGGATCTTCGGCGCAGAGGATCCCGAGAAGATGGGCAACGCCATCGTCGAGGCCGTGAACAACTGGGACGACCCCGAGCGACTGATGAAAATCGCCTCCAACGTGGGCGGCGGGATGAAGGGCGAATCGAACGTCGACCTGCCCGAGGAGGAGAAGTTGCAGGGCCGCGGCAACTGAGCAGGCAGCCACGCGTTCGGGTTTTCCGGCGAGATAGGCGCGGCGTCCGAAGGTTGATGCCGGTCTCACTGAACTACTTGGTATGGAGCCAGTTCAGCAGTCGATAGCCGACCGGGGCCAAGCGACGGGAGCAGGGTGGCGAACATGACCTGGGTCGAGGACGCGACCGCGGCGCTGGCGGCGGCAGGCGTCGAACTGGTCGCATATCTCCCGGACTCGAAGATGGGCGACCTCATCGACGCCGTCGACGCCGACGAGCGGTTCGAAACCGTGCTCGTCGGCCGGGAGGAGTCAGCCGTGGGCGTGCTCGTCGGCGCCTGGGTCGGTGGAACGCGTGGGGCGCTCCTCTGCCAGTCCAGCGGGCTGGCGAACACGTTCAACGCGATCGGCTCGCTCGCGGTCCCGGCGCGGGTGCCGTTTCTGGGGGTGGTAACCCGGCGGGGGAACCTCGGCGAGTTCAACATCGCACAGGTGCCCACTGGCTACAACATGGACGAACTGCTCGACGACGTCGGAGTCCGGAACGCGACTGTCACTGACGCCGAGAACCTGGAGGAGACAGTCACGTTGGCGGGGGAGAGCGCCTTCTCCACTCAGTCGCCCTACGTCGTGCTCATCGAACAGACCGTCACCGGGCGGAAATCGGAGGCAGCAGAATGACCGACGAACCCACAGAGGAAGGGATGGAATCGGCACCAGAGCGAGCGGACCAGTACAGCTGCACGCGGTCGGTGCTCGACGGCACGCCGGACGCAGCAGTCGTCTCGAACCTCGGCGTCGCCTCATACGTGCTCGCCAGTGTCACCGAGGGGGACCGGCCACGAAACTTCTACCAGTGGGGGAGCATGGGCGTGACGACCTCTGTGGGGCTCGGCCTCGCGCTGGCGACCGACGACCCGGTGACAGTGCTCGAGGGTGACGGCTCCCTGCTGATGTCGCTCGGCGTGCTCTCGACGGTTGCTCGCTACGACCCCGACAACCTCGTGGTCGTGCTCTGGAACAACGAGGTCTACGGCACCACCGGCGGCCAGTCCCTGCGGGCCGGCCACACTGATTTCGCGGGCGTGGCCGAAAGCTGCGGGCTGGCGGCGGTCACAGTGCGCTCGACTTCGGCGTTCGACGACGCCTATCACGACGCAGTGAACTCCGCCGGTGCGAGCCTCATCGTCTGCCACGTTGACCCGGTCGACCCCGACGCACGCCCGCCGTTCGACTACCCGTACATCGCCCGTCGCGCGCGGGATTCTCTCGTCGGTGCAAGCGGAGAGTAGCGGTCCCCAAGCCCACCGGCTCCTGGACGACCCCCTGACAGAGATGCCGTTCGGACGGGTGACGTCGATACGACCGGGATCGGGCCGTCCATCATCCCCATCGGGCAGAAACTGCTCCGAAGCATTACCCGGAACGTCCCGGAGTCGATAGCGTCGTCGCCGCTAACAGCTCCGCGCGAGCAGCAGCCCAATCCTGTGGCTATCTGCCCTGAGAAGGCCGGAGAAGAAGCGACGGCAGGGACGAGTGCAACACCGACCCGGCTTCAGAGTTCGACGCCGGAGGGGATGAGGCTCTCCTCGCGGAGGAACTCACCCTCGGCGTCGTAGACGAGGAAGGTCTGTTTCTCGTACTCCGCCAGCGGGTCGCCGTCGATGGAGACGATGACGCGGTAGCCACCACCGTCTTCGGTCTCGCTGTAGGCCCTCGCGGCATCGATGAACCGGAGAACGTCGTCGGCGGTCTCGTTGAGTTCGAGGACGAAGTCCCCGGTGATGCGATTCGTGACAGCGACAACACCCGGCGCCGCCGATTCCTCGTCGAGATTCCCCTGGAGGCGGAACGCTACGTCGACGTCATCGCCCTCGAGGGGGTTGCCGTCGGCATCGCTGAGGCGCTCTCGAAGCGTCTCACCGGGGCCGCTAAACTCGATTTGGACCAACGGCTGAACCGGCTCACAACCCTCGGCCAGCCAGTCGATGTTCGTCACCTCCAGTTCGAAGTAGTCGCGCCTCATTCGGTAGTGATGTCTACGCGGTGGGCACCTAAAACCGTGACGCCCGCATGCGGGTCCGTCCGGCCTGAAACGTGGCCGTTCGGGTTCCTGACGGTGAACCGATCTGGCACCGTCGCGATCCATCGTCGCTCATCGTTGGCTCGCGAAAGCCCCGTAGCCCGGTTCTCTCGGCGGACGGCGACGCTGTCGCCGACAGCTGTCGGTGTTCTCACCAGGCCCTCCAGCGGCTCGTGGCGCCGCGCGGCCACACCGGTCCGTCGAATCGCGTGCAGCCTGTCGCCGGCAGGAGCGAAGGCATGCCCGTCGTCGAAGGCCATCGGTCGGCCATCCGCTTCGAGCACAGTTGCCGACCAACGGTGCGAGCCGTCGGTACAGACCACGAGAACCCGGTGGTGGCTCCGGACGAATAGGGGGTCCACAGCACCGACCGGTCCACCGGTCACCGCGTCCGTCGAGATCTGCCCGCGCTCCTCGCTGGTAACGGCCGACAGAGCGAGAATCCGGTATCGATGACGAGCGGTGTCGACTGCAAAATGAGCTATTCCTCGGCGAAGCGTGGGCTGGTCAGCGCCCGTGGGCGAGTTCGGTTGTGAGACAGCCAACCAGGCCGAGGCTGGCCGAACCAGTCAGTGTGAGAGAGTGCCGGCGGGTGGACAGCATTCGAGGGCGGTTGCGGAGCCGGCAACCAAACCGATAGCTGCCAAACTGCACTGCTCTGTCGAACCCACGTGATTTCGTATACTGTCATACGGTGTACGACGGCCAGCCCGTCAGCTTTTACCCGGATGCCCTCACCAAGCGGGTATGGTCTGGGTCCGTTCTGAGTACGCCGGGGAGTTGGCGGTGCTGACGACGTGGTTCACGGCGTTCGTTCCGTGGAACCTCCACTACGCCCCGCTTTCGGAGGCCGCAAGCGTCCTGTTCGTCCGGTTCCCGCTGGTACAGATTCGGTACGTGTTCGGGTTGGAGCTGCTGCGTGGCACCCAGCTCGGGCTCCCGCTCCCTTCACCGGTGGTCGATGATACCGGCTTCGTCGTCTCGGCGATGGCGTTCCAGGAGAGCCCGAAGCTGATGACCGCCTACGAGATCTGGGCGATCGGCGCGCTCGTCTACCTCCTGGCGTTGGGGATCTCCATCGCGTACTATCGCGACGAGGAGCGCCTGGAGGCCTGGCGGGTCGATCCTGTCGGCCTGCTCGGCGCGCTGCTGCTACTTGCCGCCGGTGCGTTCGGCGCCGCGAGCGTGTTCACCTACGGCGTCTTCCCCGGCGTCCCGATTCCGCTGGGCGTCGTACTGATTGGGCTGTTCGGAATCGTGCTGCTGACTGCAGAACGGCGGGATATCGAGGTGGAGTGAGTGGCTAAACCCCGGTTGTGGTGACGGGAAGAGCGGAATCGAAC
The DNA here is from genome assembly GCF_036626355.1 of Halolamina sp. Taxonomy (GTDB): domain Archaea; phylum Halobacteriota; class Halobacteria; order Halobacteriales; family Haloferacaceae; genus Halolamina. The sequence continues at coordinate 32,780 of NZ_JAZKRY010000001.1, forward strand.
GCGTACTACGAAATTTCTGATACTGCCGGACAGAAGTAAATACAGACTCGCCCACCAGTCTCTAACCATCACACGAGGTGACGGCCGATTCACGGTGAGCGATGGTTGCATCGTTCTGTCCGGCAGTATGAGAGGGCGCTCGTCGGGGAACGGAGTCCGCGACAGCTCGTGTGCCGTAGATGACTTTGCACAGCCACGGCGTCGTCTCCATCGTCGCGACACAAGGTCGCGACGGGTCGTGTGCCGTGGCTGAAGACGCACACGGTTTTAAGTCATTCCCGAGGGTAGCAGTGGCAATTACCGTCAATGTCGGGACAAACAACCGAGGGCGGCGGGGAGAGCACGCTCACTGCGCTCAAGCATCGCATCAGCCGGACCGTCGAGATGCTGCGAGGTTCGGAGATCGAGGTCCGCCCGTTCGAACCCGGCGAAGACGGCCCGCTCGCCTCCTTCGACCCACCCGAAGGCCACGACGAGGTCGACCGCTACTGGGTGAATGCCCCGTTCGCCTACGTCGTCATCACCCACGACCCGGATGCGAGTGAACACTACTACTACATCGTCGAACCCGACCTCGACGAGTTCGAATCGCTTCTCCTGCAACGCGTCGTCGAGGATATCCGCGACCCGCTGCTCTATCGTGCCGACACCTCGGCCGCAGACGAGGAGACGCTCCGGGAGGAGCTCTCGATGCTCCTGGAACAGTACGGCGTCGAAGCCGACATGTCGATGTTCCACTCCCTTCTCTACTATCTCATTCGGGATTTCCGAGGCTACGGGAAGGTCGACCCGCTGCTCAACGACCTCCATATCGAGGACATCTCCTGTGACGGCTACGACCTCCCCATCTTCGTCTACCACGACGAGTACACCGACATCGAGACGAACATCGTCTTCGCCGATGAGGCGCTCGACAACTACGTCATCCGCCTCGCCCAGCAGTCGGGCCGGCATATCTCCGTTGGCGACCCAATCGTCGAGACGACGCTCCCCGACGGCTCGCGTGCGGAACTCGCGCTGGGCGAGGAGGTGACTCCGCGGGGCTCGGCGTTCACTATCCGTCAGTACGCCGAGGAGCCGTTCACCCCCATCGACCTCATCAACTACGAAACGTTCACCGTCGGCCAGATGGCCTACTTCTGGCTCTGTATCGAACACAACAAATCACTCATTTTCGCCGGCGGGACGGCATCCGGAAAGACCACCTCGATGAACGCCGTCTCCATGTTCATCCCCCCGCGGGCGAAGGTGCTCACTATCGAGGACACCCGCGAACTCTCGCTCTACCACGACAACTGGCTCTCCTCTGTCACCCGCGAACGGCTGGGCGAAGGGACCGACATCGACATGTACGACCTGCTGCGCTCAGCGCTACGCCACCGGCCGGAGTACATCATCGTCGGCGAGGTGCGAGGCGAGGAGGCAGTCACGCTGTTCCAGGCGATGAACACCGGCCACACGACGTTCTCGACGATGCACGCCGACTCCATCGAGACAGTCATCAACCGGCTGGAGAACGAGCCTATCAACGTGCCACGGGCGATGGTCCAGAGCCTCGACATGATCTCCATCCAGGTACTCACGCGAAGGGACGAAGAGCGGGTTCGCCGGGGGAAAACCATCGGCGAAATCGGTGGCATCGACCAGCGGACGGGCGAACTCGACTACTCCGCAGCGTTCCAATGGCAGTCCGAATCCGACACCGTCGAGCGCCAGGACTCGTCGCTACTGGAGGAGATCCAGGACGACCGCGGGTGGAGGCGGGAACGACTCCTCCGTGAGACCCGAAACCGCGAGCGGTTCCTCGAGTTCCTCCAGAAACGCGACGTAACCGATTACCGCACGTTCACCGCGCTGATCAACGAGTACTACGCCCACCCCGAGCGCGTGATGGAGCGCGTCGAGGCCTCAGACGTGGAGCTGGAAACGGGCGACGAACTCGCTGACAGGGTGGAGTGATGGTGGTGGTCTGGACGTTCCCACTGGTGTTTTCCGTCGCGCTGGTAGTGCCGCTGGCGGTCGAGCGGGTCCACCGACCGACGAGGCTACTCATCTCGCGGATCGCGCTCTCGCTGTTCGGCGAGTACGTGGCCAACGACACTCCGCGGAAACGAAACCAGCAATCGAAGCTCCGGGCTGCCCAGGTCGCAACGACCCACCGCGTCTACGCCGTCCGAACGCTGCTTTACAGCCTGGTGTTCGGGGTCAGTGGGAGTATCATCGGCGTCTACCTTGCCGCGGTGACCCTCTCGATGCTCGAGATTAGCGGCGAGATGATGCGCGCACAGCTCCCCCCGGCGCTTGCGTTTCTCGCCACGTTGACTCGCGTGACCCAGCTTGGCCCGTTGGCGCTGATCGTTCTGCTGCTCACCTCCAGTGCGACGATCGGTGCGGCGCTCGCGTTCGGTACCTACTACGCTCGCTGGGAGCTGTTGGACCAGCGAGCGAGGTCGCGGGCGAGCGAAATCGAAGCGACGCTTCCCCGCACGATCGCCTTCATCTACGCGCTCTCGCGTTCGGGGATGGCGTTTCCCGCGATTCTCGACACGCTCACCCAGAACGAACGGGTGTACGGCGAGGCGGCAAGCGAAATCGGCGTCGCGGTCCGGGATATGAACACGTTCGGCACCGACGTACTCAACGCGCTGGACCGGATGGCCCAGCGCACCCCCAGCGAGAGTCTCGACGAGTTCGGGGCGAATCTCGCGTCAGTCCTGGGGTCGGGGCAGTCGCTCTCGGTGTTCCTGAAGGACCAGCACGACCGCTATCAGGAGCAGGCCGAGTCCCAGCAGCGACAGTATCTCGAACTGCTCGCGACGTTCGCAGAAGCGTACGTGACGGTGCTGGTCGCCGGACCGCTGTTTCTCATCACCATCCTCGTCGTCATCGGGCTGGTGCTCGCGGACACGCTCCCGCTGCTGCGCTTGGTCGTCTACGTCGGCGTTCCACTGGCCAGCGCCGCCTTCATTCTCTACACCGACTACGTCACCCGCAAGGTGGGTGGCTCGATTACCGCAGGGGATAGTGACATCCCCACAGTCAGCATCGACGGCATCACCGACGACGAAGTGGCACGCTCGGACGGCGGGGAGGCACTGAAGCCGGCGCCGACGGCCGTCGATAGCGAGCGGAGACGGGTGAGCCGGGAGCGCCTGGCTATCTATCGCAGGCTCGAGCGGGCGCTCGTCTGGCTTCGCCAGCCCGGACGGCTGATCAGACGAAATCCGATATACAGCTTCGCCATCACCGGGCCGATCGCGCTCTGGTGGCTGCTGGCTCGAGTCGGGACCGTTCCACTCGATCTGCTGGCGGCGCTCAGAGTTCTCGGCGGCCCGCTGGTCGAAGTGACACTGTTCACCGTGGGGGTGTTCGCACTCATCCACGAACTCAAAAAGCGGCGGATTCGGGAGATCGAGCAGGCCGTCCCGGATTTCCTCGACCGGCTCGCAAGCATCAACGACGCCGGGGTGAGCGTCGTCAACAGCCTGGAGCGGCTTAGTCACTCGGATCTCGACGCGCTCACCCCGGAGGTCGAGCGGACGTGGCGTGACGTGCAGTGGGGTGCCGACGTGCGCCGGGCGTTCCTGCGGATGGACCAGCGAATAGCATCGCCGATGGTGAGTCGTGCAACGGCACTGATCACCAACGCGATGGCCGTGAGCGGGCAGATTGGGCCGGTACTCGAAATCGCTGCCGACGAGGCGCGGGCGGGCGAGCGACTCCGACGTGAGCGCCGCCAGGAGATGCTTACCTACCTGATGGTCATCTACATCTCGTTTCTGGTCTTCATCGGCATCGTCGTCGCGCTAAGCTCCTCGTTCATCCCGGCTATCGACTCCGCGGAGTTAGGCAGTACTGGCCAACTCCCCGGCGGCGTCTCATCTGGCCTGTTTTCCGGCATCGCCAACGTCAACACGAACGCCTACGAGCTCATCTTCTTCCACGCCGCCATCATCCAGTCTGTGTTCTCGGGGATCGTCGCAGGTCAACTCGGTGAGGGCGCGATCGAAGACGGCGCAAAACACGTCGTCGTCCTGCTCACCGCGACGATGATCGCCTTCGTCTTCATCTGATGACGGGAGCGCACGTCGGCGCCACCTACGACCGCATCGCCGCCCATTTCTCCAAAACGCGGGCGTTCGCGTGGCCCGAAATCGAGGAGTTCCTCGACGGCCGCGAGGGGTTCCTGGGGCTGGACCTCGGCTGTGGCAACGGCCGCCACGCGGAGGTGCTCGCCGATCACACAGAGCGCGTCGTCGGCGTCGACGCCAGCACGGGGCTGCTCGAAGAGGCAGCGAACCGGGCGAACGAGCGCGGCTTCACGCTCGACCTCGTGGCCGGCGACGCCGCGACCCTACCACTGCGGGACGGAGCAGTCGACCTCGCGGTGTACGTCGCAACCATCCACCACCTTCGACCCCGGAACCGACGCCTCGTCAGCCTGAACGAACTCGCCCGCGTGCTCGCGCCGAGCGGGCGAGCACTGGTGAGTGCATGGAGCACCGCCCACAGCCGCTTCGAGGACGAGAAGACCGACGGCAGCGGGCTGGATACGGACGTTGCCTGGACGCTACCCGGCGGGGAGACGGTACCGCGGTTCTACCACGTCTACGACCCCGCGGAGTTCGATGCTGACCTCGCCGAGAGCGACCTGGTCGTGCACGCGTCGGCGCTCTCGAGCGGGAACTGTTACGCGGTGGTCGGTCCCGGCACGGAGCCGTAGCGCGCTCCCGACAGCCAACCGACGCCGTCGCGCTTTTCACCCGCTCGCGCCTACCGTGGGTCAATGAAGGCCGCCATCGTCACCGTCGGCGACGAACTTCTCACGGGCGACACCGCGAACACCAACGCCACCTGGCTCTGTGCCAGGCTCTCGGACCGAGGGGTCGACGTGGAGCGGGTGACGACGCTCCCGGACCGCATCGCCGACATCGCCCGCGTGGTCAACGAATACCACGCCGAGTACGACGCCGTCATCGTAACCGGGGGACTCGGTCCGACCCACGACGACGTGACGATGGAGGGTGTCGCCGCCGCGTTCGGGCGCGACGTCGGCCCCCACGAGGCGGCACTGAAGCATCTCGAAGAGGTGGGCGGCTACGCTGCCGAGGAGCTGGCCGAAGGCACTGTCGACCTCCCGGAAGGGTCCCGCGCACTGCACAACCCCGAGGGGGTCGCCCCGGGTGCCATCATCGAATCCTGCTACGTGCTTCCGGGCGTTCCCGCGGAGATGCAGGCGATGTTCGCCACCGTCGCCGATGAGTTCGAGGGCCAGCAAACCTACAGTGAGACGGTCGAGACGACCGAGCCCGAGAGCGCGCTACTCGACCGAATCACGGAGGTACAGGACCGCTTTGCGGTCAGAGTTGGCTCCTACCCCGGGGAGACGGTACGCCTGAAACTGACCGCGACGGAGCCACAGGAGGCACGCAAGGCGGCCAATTGGCTCGACGGACACGTCGAGGACGTCGCGGAGTAGCGGGCAGCCTACTGGGAGAGGTGAAGCGCCCACACGACGACGAACAGGAGGCCGAGCGCGAGAACAACGCCGCCAGTCGTCGCCGGCGGGAGTGTGGTGCTTTCAGTTGCGAGGATGAACATGCTCCGGCTTCGACCGACCGGGGCTTAGAGGTTACGCGTCACTGCGCCGGTGCCCGCATCCCAACCCGTTTTCCCCTCGCGACCCCTCTATTCGGTATGCGCATCGGATTCATTCTCAATCCAATCGCGGGTATGGGCGGGCGGGTCGGACTGAAAGGGACCGACAACAAGGTCGAAGAAGCCCGCGCACTCGGCGCCGAACCGCGGGCGCCCGACCGGGCCGAGCGGGCGCTCGACGCGCTCGCGGAGCGACTACCGGACGCCGAACTGCTCACCTGGGGCGAGCCGATGGGTGCGAGCATCGTCCGAGAGGCCGGCTACGACCCGGAAATCCTGGGCGAACCCGACCGCGAGGAGACAGCGAGTGACGACACCATCGCCGCAGTGGCGGCGTTCCGCGAGGCTCCCGTCGACCTCGTGCTGTTCGTCGGCGGCGATGGCACCGCCGCGGACGTCGCTGAAGCGCTGGAAGGGTCGGAGATTCCGATGCTGGGCATTCCCGCAGGCGTGAAAGTCTTCTCCTCCGTTTTCGCCGTCTCGCCGGAGGAGGCTGCCCACGCGGCTGCCAGTTTCGAGCGGACCGAGCGCCGCGAAGTGATGGATATCGACGAAGACGAGTACCGGGAAGGGGAGGTCCACCCAGAACTTCGTGCGGTCGCGCGCGTCCCCGTCGCCGAGTCCTTGCAGTCCTCGAAACAGCTGGGCGGGGGCACCGTCGAGGCGCTGGCGGAGGGCGTCGCCGACGATATCCGCGCTGCACCCGAGAAGACGTACGTGCTCGGGCCCGGGTCGACTGTCGGCGCGGTGAAAGCGGAACTCGACTTCGAGGGCTCGCCCATCGGCGTCGACGTCTGGCGCGACGGCGAGGTGCTGGTGAAAGACGCTGCCGAGCAGGAGATTCTCGACGCGCTTGGCGAGGAGAACGTCATCATCGTCTCGCCCATCGGTGGTCAGGGGTTCATCTTCGGCCGGGGAAACCCGCAGCTCTCACCCGACGTGATCCGGCAGTGTTCGGTCGAAATCGTCGCCTCGCGGTCGAAACTCGACACGGTGAACGTGCTCCGGGCGGATACGGACGATACAGCGGTCGACGAGGAGCTCCATGGCTGGTGGAAAGTGCGGGTCGGGAAGTTCGAAACGCGGATGATGAAGCTGGTGTAGTCGTCGTCTGGGCAGGCGACGACCAAAGGGTAACCAGGGGGTGCGATGACGCCTTCTCAATTCAGAAGTGGAGAGTAACCGTTCTGGCTGGGAGTACGCGTTCTCAACTAGGCCCATTCACTACGTGTTGTCTCGTCACCACCGGGCAGTACGGGTAACTCCCGGCTCCTCTCGTTCGGAACGTTTTCGCGCCGTTTTCTCGCAAATCGTCACGGTTTCGCCACCAGGAGCTATCTGATTCAACCTTCCCGACTGATTCTCTCAGCGACACAGTCTGGACAGTGTTCGGTGGGTGAACGTGTGTTCTAACTCCACGAGAACTGCCGTGCGTTCGCTGCTCGGTTCGTGTCTCCCCATTGTGTCGCTAGGTGGTAATCCGGAGGTGCGTAGGGTGCCAAATAGGGGGACAACAACGGCTCTTCCGTCGCTCGTCTGCGGCGTCGCCGATGTCGTCGGCGGTCAGCGAGCGACCCCGGCGCTTGGCGTGCCTGTCGGCGGCGAGTATGTCCCGGGTGATCGATTCAGCTGTGATTTCGTGAAGCGCCGCTATCGCTTCGGGGTCGGCTTCCTGGTCTTCGATCTGTTCCAGGCCCCGAGCGAGTGCGTCTTCATCGATGGCTTCTCTGGCGGCTTCGTAGATGGCGTTCTCCGTCTCAGTTGTGGGCATTGGATGTCACTCAAAAATATAGTCGAGACTGAAATCATGTCGTTATATCAACGATAACGGGGCTTCCTGGGCGACGATGCTCTGCCGGATTCGTCCAAAATCATCAGTGCAAATTCGAGCGACCGACTCGTCGTCAGAAACTCTCAGTCAATCACCTCCAGGACGTTCATCTTCTCGTCGAGAACGAGCTCCATCTCGTCTCCCTCGTACTGGACTGTGACGCGGACCCGAAGCGGATCCATCGACTCCAGGCTGTGCTCGTGAGATTCACCGAGTTCCAGCACCCGTTTGACCTGCTCGAAGTCGAGATTGTACTGGAAGTTGACACCGTGGTCGTAGTAGAAGGCGATGACTGCTGGATGTTGGGAGACGATTCCGCTTGGTGCTCCCCCCATCCCGAATTTACAGACGCTACACTGGTAGAGTGTCAAAATCTGGTCCTGCCGTCCACAGTTGGGACACACGTCGTCGATTCCCGGATCGTGCTCGTCGCACACCTCGATTTCGGGAGTGACCGCGCCGGAACACTCCGGACAGGTTCCCTCGATCATGGCGAGCGATTGGTGGAGCATGCCGAGAGACGCCGCCGCGTACACCTCCTCAGGGGTTCGGTCGTTCAACCCAGCCGGCTCGAACCGCCAGGTGAACAGCGTCCCTGGGGGGAACTCGTCCGAGTCGGAGTAGTGGCCACTGCACTCGGTGCAGAGCTGGAACAGGCGACCGTCCCGGTAGGTTATCGCGGTAGATGCATCACAGAGCGGGCACGAAATCCCGATTTCCGTTCGCTCGAGCGTCGGGTTTTCGAGTCCAACACCCGCAATGACCGCCCAGATGATCTTCTTCCCCGCTGGCCGGAGCTTGTACCCCTTCTCGGTCGATTTGACGAACTCACCTTCGAGTTTCCCGAGGTGGTAGTTGAACTGCCCCGAATCGCGCATCCCGACTCGGTCGCGGAGCTCTGAAAAGGAGAGCGCGTCGTCCCCCGCGAATGGCTCGTGTGTGTTCCAGAGCGCCAGGAGGATCGCCAACCGCGTCTCGTTAGCGAGCAGTTCGAACGCCTCAGTTGCGTGGCGATCGGCGGCGCCCGCCGCCTCCTCGAGCGGTGATTCCCCCGAACTGGTGACCATGGTAATCGGTAACACACGTCGCAGCATAAACATGTGGGTGGCAGGGGCTACGAACGCTCAGAATCCGTCCCCTCACACCCATTTCCGCCGGGAGCCGGCCCCCAGATTTGGCGGTCGGGTCGTCGCCGACCAGGCCGGTCAGCAGTCGAGGTAGGTTCAACCGGGTCGCTGGAAGCTGATCCGCAGCTCGACGCCTCCGAGGGTGTCCCTGAACTCGACCGACTGCTAGTGCCCGGCCGATCATCGGTAGCCGTTCCGGGATGCGCAACCTCACGGGAGTATCGCGATCGTGTCCCAACCAGTACCCTCGCGTCCGTTTGGGTGGGTTAGAAGAGCGATTCCGTTTCCTCCAGCACCTGCGCCGGGCCGCCGACCTCCCACACCTCAGTCTCGACGCCCGTCTCCGCGACGGCTTCCTCGACCACGTCGACGTAGTTCGTGGTCGTGTTGACGTACACAGACGCGCCGGTGTCAGTCGAGAAGTAGACCGGGACGCCGGTTTCGCGAAGCTCCCGGACGGCGTTGAACACGGCGATGGTCTCGGGCTTCCAGTACACCCAGCCAGAGGGCCCGGTCATCGTCGCCGCGGTCAGCGAGAGCGAGTCGTGCTCGGCCGTGCCGAAGATGCGATGGAAATCCCCCTCCTGTAGCGCGTCGCGCATCTCAGCCAGCTGGTCGTGGACGTGCGAGAGCCGCGCATCGAACATGTGGCTCTGTTCTGCCTCCCGGTGAGCTTCCTCGGTCTCCTTGTAGGCCGGGACGAGCGCGGTGACGATGCGGAGATCCTTCTCGGGGTCGAAGCCGTCCTCGCCGATTCCGGTGTCACGACGGTGCGAGCGGCAGTCCTCGTCGTTCAGTCCGGCCGAGAGGTCCGAGTAGGCGCCTGTGACCGCTCGGGCCGCCGATGATGAGCCTCGGCGGGCGATGGTCGAGATAGTGGGGCGGTCGAGCCCGAGCCCGGCAGCCTCGCTGGCGGCCATCGCCAGCGCCGCGAAGCCGGATGATGAGGAGCCGAAGCCGACGTTCGAGGGAAAGGAGTTCTCGCTCTCGAACCGGACCGCGTGGTCGAATCCGGCGAACTCACGGACGTAGTCGAGGACGTGCTCGATGCGCTCGGCGCCGCGGCCCTCGACGGGCTCGCCGTCGATGATGTACGTATCCTCCTCGGCGTCGGGGAGGAACTCGACCGTCGTCGTCGTGTTCGAGGGAGCAGTACAAACGCTGATAGAGTCGTGGTAGGGGAGGCGGAGCTCCTCGTCGCGCATCCCGTGGTACTTCACGAGGCCCTGGATGGGGTGGGCGCGTGCGGTGGCCTTGAGCGTCATCTCTGCCAGCACTCCTCGGCGACTCGGGTTAGACGTGTCGGTGGAGCTTCGGGGAGCCCCTGCCTCCTCACTGCCGGTGGCTTCTTTCGCCACCCTCTGGGAGCCGTCGACATAGGTCAGCTGCTGCTTGGCGGGGGCGCCACCGGGCTCCTGCTGCTGCGCACCGTCTTCTCCAGTTCCGAAACGGCCATCTTCGACTGGGTGACACGCGGCATCGCCGACCGCATCAGCGGCGAACTCGATATCGAACGACCGTTCGTCGAACGATCACGAGAGTGCGCCCATGTCTACCCGCTCGACCAGTACGCGGACACCGAGATACGCCCCACCACCGAGCAGGAGGTAACCTCCGACGGTGGCGTACACCGTCGCGTCCGCGGAGTCGATCGCCAGCCGCGCGATAGTGTTTGCCGGACTCCCTGGCAGCAGCGTGGCTGCGCCGAAAAGGCCCAGCACGCCAGTCGAGTAGAGGAACTGGGCAGCACGGCGGTCCGGTGAGAGCAGCGAGACGGCGGCACCCAGCGCCGAGACGGCGAGTGCGAACGCCGTTGTCAGCGCCAGCAGCGTCGGGAGGTTGGCGACGGGCGTCCCGTTGAACGTGAGCAGTGCCATCCAGAGTGCCGCCTGCGCGGGCGCAAGCAGCACCGATGCGAGCAGCTTCCCCTCGACGATAGCCGCCGGCGAGAGCGGCGCCACCCGGAGCAGTTCGAGCGTCCCGCGGTCGATCTCCTCCGTGAGCGAGTCAACCGTGACCGAGCCGCCGATGAACGCCGGGAGGAGCAAGAGTAGCGGGACCAACACGGTGTAGCTGAAGCCGAAGTATGGGCTGCTCGTCGACTGATTCGGCAGCGCGAGCGGGTCGTTCGAGAGGAACTCGACACGGTCGGCCCGCTCGGCGCGTTCGTAGGCCCGCAGCGCCTTCCGGACCTCGACGACGACCACCGTCGTCTGGACGTTCGCGTCCGGGACCGTCGTCAGCACCTGAATCCGCCCGTCCGCAGCGTGCTGGGCCTCGAACACCACCTCCACGTCCCCGCGGTCGAAGGCGTCCATCGCGGCATCGGTACTGCCGTAGTACTCCCCACGCATCCCGGACTGGTCGCCGAGCGTCGCAAGCAGCCCCTCGCTGGCATCGCCGGTGACTGCGGCGTCGACGGTGACGCCGGCGACGCTACCGGGCTGGTACATCGACACCAGGCCGACGACGAGGAAGGAGGAGAAGGCAGCGACGAACAGCTGGATCAGGAGGGCGAGGACGATGGTTTTCTCGTCTGCCAGCGAGCGCAGTTCCCGGCGGGCCAGCACCGAACGCGGATCGCGCCAGAGCGCTCGGAGCGGGCCCTGTACAGCATCCTCGGCGGCGTCGCGCCCGGGCTCGGCCTCCGCGGCATCGCTTCCTGGCTCCGGGCTGGGCGGTTGCTCAGGCAAGCTGAGTCACCACCGTGAGGTTGTAGGCGGCATGAACCGCTATCGCGACGGTCATCGCCGTGAGATACGGGGTCCGGCCGCGACTCGCACCGATTGCCGAAATGGCGGCTGTCACGGCGTGCAGCGCCAGTGGCGCGAGCAGCAGCGCGAGGGCGCCGAGGAGGCCGAGTTCCGCGACACCAGCGCCGCCAGTGGGGAACGCCAGCCGACCCAGCGTCACATCCGGGAGCCCCACCAACTGGACGATGACGGTCACCTTCTCGCCGAGGAAGAAGCCCAGCCCGGAGAGCGAGCCGACGACGAGCGCGGTCCCCAGTGTCCGGTCGAACCGGCCCTTCTCGAAGCCGGCGTAGAGATGGACGGATTTCGCCACCTCCTCGACGGCGGCGATGGCGACGAGCAGGACGGGGATGCTCACGCCGAACGGGAGCGCGAACAGCACTGCCACGGCGAGTAGCTCCGCGACGAAGACGAACGGGATGAACAGCGCCGAGAGCGTCGCCGCCGAGCGCGTTCCGGCGATGCGGGCGTCGATGGCATCCAGTAGCTTCAGCGGCACGGAGCGCTGGGTGAACATATCCTCCTCGCGATAGACGCCAAGGCCGAGCAGGAAGAGCACGCTCCCGGCGACGTAGGCCGGTCCGGTCGAGAAGAGATACTGGCCGAGACTCACGCCAGCGCCCTGGAGGTCACGCACGACGAGCGTGAGCGGCGAGATGAGCGCGACCGGCGTGACGTTGGTGAAAATGGCCGGCACGAAGGCGTAGGAGGTGAGAAACACCGAGAGCGCGACGGTGACGAAGGTGAGCTCTTTGAACGAGCGGGCGAACATCCCGCCGACGAACGTGCCCGCGAGATAGAGCACCGCCAGCGGGAGCACCGCAAGCACGGAGACGAGGCTGCCGCCGGCGAGGAGCGCGACGAGCGCCGTCATCCCGACGGCCCCAAGCACGTAGGGCAGCGTCTTCCCCGCCACCACGTCACCGGGTTCGACAGGTGCGACGAGCAGGAGTTCGCCCCGACGGTCGATGCGCTCGTCGAGTACCGTGCTGCCGTACGCCTGGGCGACGAAGTTCAGCGGCACGAGAAAGGCGAACGCCAGTATCAGGGAGGCGAACGGGAACGGCGGCTGGACATCGGCCGGAGAGCCGCTCTGGCTTCCGCCGACCAGCGCATCACCGAGGTTCGGCACAGCGAATCCCCCATCGCCTGCATCGTCGGCGCTTCCGCTGCCAGTGTCGGTGGCAGTCTGGCGCTGGTCTGCGCCGCCAGCACTGCTGGATTCGCCGTCGGTACCAGTCCCAGCGCCACCCGTTCCCCCGGTTTCGCCCGTCACTCCACCCGTGTTCTGCGCAGCGTACTGGAGCGTCACGCCGACCGGGAACGCCGAAGACCGGTTCTCCTCCCGGGCCATCGACTGATCGTTGGAGCTCTGGACGGCCCCACGAAGCGTGTCCAGGGCGGCCTGTCCCTTTGGACTCTCCCGCGCTTGGAAGGTCGCGGTTCGGTCCGACCGGTTCCGGTCGACCACACGCACGTCCCACTCCCCGGAACCCGGTTCGACGGGGGTGAGCGATGGCGCCGCCGCCACCGGTTCGTGATACGGGCTCTCCTCGGCGACGGAGACGCGATAGAGGCCCGAATCGAAGGCGACGCTACCCGCGAACGCCGACCCGCCCGCGACGCCGAAGCCGAGGACGATCGCGACGGCGACGAGCGCCAGCGTCCGGCGATCCATGCGCCCGAGGGAGTGGCTCACCTCCCAGCGCGCGATGCGGACGACTTTGTGCAGCCGCCGGCGCGGGTCGCGAACGTCGCGGGTTGCGTCCCGCATCGGCTGCCCGTCGTCACCGGTCACGGCTCGTTCCCGGTTGATTCCTCAGCGACCCGTCCCCCGTTCGCCTTGTGCTCCTCCGGTGGCTCCGTTCCGCGCGCCTGCCCGGCCCCCATGGGGTTTCCGGTGATTTCGAGGAACACGTCCTCCAGACTCGGTTCCTCGCTCCGGATATCCGTCACCTGTCCGCCAGCGTCCTGAACGCGCTCACGAACGCCGTCGACGGCGTCGAGATCGCCGACCGCTACGACGTGGCGGTCACCCTCCTGGTCGCTCTCGGGGAGTGAGACTGTTGCGTACACCCGGTAGGTGGTCTCGCCGTGGTTGGCGCGGATAGCCGGGACCGTGCCGCGGGCGATGATCTCGCCGCGGTTCATCACGACGACACGGTCACAGAGGTCGGCGACGTGATACAGGTTATGCGCGCTGAAAACGACGGTCTTGCCGTCGTCGGCCAACTCCTCGATGAACCGCAGCACCTCGTTGGTGGTCAGCGGGTCGAGCCCGGAGGCTGGCTCGTCGTACACCAGCACAGCGGGGTCGTTCACGAGCGAGCGGGCGATTGCGACCTTTCGCTTCATCCCCTTGGAGACGTCGCCGAGTCGGCGGTCGCGGTGCTCCAGATCCAGGCGGTCGAGTGTCCGTTCGGTGCGCTCCTCGGCGAGATCCGTCGGCACGTCGTAGAGATCTGCGAAGAAGGAGAGATAGCCCCGCGCAGTCATGTTCTCGTAGAGCGGTGACTCCTCGGGGAGGAAGCCAAGCGCGCGGCGCATCTCCGGGTCGGACACGTCGTGGCCGGCGATCTCGGCCGCCCCGGCGGTGGGCTCGATGAGTCCGGAGAGCATCTTCAGCGTCGTCGTCTTGCCGGCGCCGTTGGGGCCGACGATGCCGAATATCTCGCCGGACCCGGCGACGAAATCGCTCCCCTCGACGGCGGTGAACTCGCCGTAGGTTTTCCGTAACCCGTCGACGCGGATCATACGCGATGCTCACTCTGAGTGGGGAAAAAGCCGCGGCTCCAGCTACTGTTCTTGAGACCGAGGCAGGGAGAGCCCCGGGGACGAACCGAACCTCGAGAGCCATCTGAACTGCCCGAGGAGCTCCGAAGAGACCCAACAGAATGGGTCCCAGCGGGCCGGCGGCGGCCGAACAGTCCCCGAGTCAGGGCGGGCGCTCCATCCTGAGCCGGCCCCCCGTATCGCAGTAGAACTCGCCATCGGTGAGCAGCCCCGCCTCGAGGTGAACATCACCACCGGCGGATCGACCGTCACGACGTTGAAGAAACTGTACGGCGCGAGGTTGTCCCGACCCTCAGGGCTCCGGGAGGAGACCCAGGCGATTGGCCGCGGAACCACGGCGCCCGAGAGCAGTCGGTAGGCCGAACCGAACGCGTCCGGTGGTCCAGACCGCATTATCGGCGCCTCTCGACGGAGCAATCGTCGAACGGGTCGGCCGCAGTACGCCCGGGCTCCGCCTCGTCGACGCCGAAACCGGGGCCATGCGTCCGGAGTTCGAAGGTGAGTCCATCGGGGTCACTGACGTAGATGCTCGCGAAGTCGGTACGGTCTTTCGGCTCCGAGACGCGGATGCCATGATCCTGGAGATGCTCGCGCCACGCCGCGAGGCGCTCGCGGTCCTCGACGCCAAACGCGAACTGGTGGCTGGCGCCCGGCTCTGAGTGACCCCGGCCGTTCGTGTACTCGAAATAGGTACCGGTGGTTCCCGGCTCCCCCTCGGACCTCGAGGAGAAGTAGTAGTGCCGCGTCCCTGAGTCGTCGGAGTTCTGCGTGCGCTTGACTGTGTGCCAGCCGAGCACCCCCTCGTCGAACTCCCGGCTCTCCGCCATATCGGTGCAGATGTTCGTCCCACGATGCAGTCCAGTGGTGGGAGTGCCTCGGTCATTGGTAGTGGGTTGGCGGGTGGGTGAAAAAGCAGTACCGGCCGCGGAGTGACTGATACTGCCGGACAGAACGATGCAACTATCGCTCGCCGTGGATCGGCCGTCACCTCGTGTGCCGACGTCGGGTGCTGGCGGCCAGTCGGCACGCCCGAACGCGGTGGCGAGACCGCCGAAAGCGAGCATCCTCCCAGTGAAGCGGACGCTTAGCGTCGCCGGCCGTCGCCCCGATGTCGTGAAGTGGTTGCGCCCGATGAATGTGAGCACGAACCCGAACAGCAGGCGTGCGAGCAGGAAGATGACGCCTGCAGTGCCGTCGTGCGTCGCAGCCTGTAGCAGGCTCACCGGGCCCCTCCGGTGTGGAGCCGGTCATGACCGGTCCCGTTAGTGTCGCTGATTGTGGCCAGTGACCAGCGATCGCCGAGAGACAGTTGAAGACTCGTGAACGTCACTATCAGCTGGTACGGTACTGTTACACACTGTTTTGCAGTGCATCATTCATAGAGATTACTGCCAATAGGTTCATCGACGGTGTCGAAAGACGCCGGTTCAGGGGCTCCCATCACCGACACGGATGGCCACGGCGGGACAGACTCGCAGTAATCACTATCAGGGTAGGTTGGTGCGGTGTTTCATGCACGAATCGAGGGCGCTCGGAGCCGACAACGTTTACCGACAGCCAGCCGAGCGCCCGCGTATGTCCTGGGACACTGTCACGCTCGACGTGGACGACGATGGCGTTGCCACGCTCACCGTCTCGCGCCCCGAGAAACTGAACTCGCTCAACGTCGCCACACTGGAGGCGCTGGAGGAGGCCATCGCGGAGGCAACGGGCACCGTGCGCGTGCTCGTTCTCACGGGTGCGGGCGACGACGCCTTCGTGGCTGGCGCGGATATCGACTACATGAAGGAGCTTTCGACGCCCGAGGCGCAGGCGTACGCCGAACTGGGCCACCGCGTCGCCGACGCCCTGGAGACGTTCCCCGCGCCCGTCATCGCGGCGATCAACGGCTACTGCTTCGGCGGCGGCTGTGAACTCGCACTCGCGTGTGACCTCCGGGTCGCTTCCGAGCGCGCGGTGCTGGGCCAGACAGAGATCGACCTGGGGATCGTGCCGGGGTGGGGCGGTACCCAGCGGCTCTCTCGACTCGTCGACGACGAGACGGCCCGCCGGCTCGTCTTCTTCGGCGAGCGCGTCGACGCCGCAGACGCCTACGAACTCGGCCTCGTCGGGAAACTCGTCGCCCACGACGAACTGGACGAGCACGTCGCCGGGATGGCGGCTGAGTTGGCCGAGAAACCGCGCTACGCACTCAGCGTCGCGAAGGAGGCGCTCAACATGGTGCACGAAGAGCCCCAGAGCGCCGGACTCGAATACGAGAAGCGGGCGTGGTCGGGGCTGTTCGGCACCCACGACCAGCGGGAGGGGATGTCGGCGTTCGTCGAGGACCGCGAACCGCAGTTCGAGTAAACGCCGGGCCGTTTCGACCGGTATGCACCCTCTAACTAACCCGTCAGACGTGTGTTAGACGCTACCATGACACTGCTCGAGAAGGGGCGTTCGCTGCTGCAGGGCGGGAACAGCAGACCCGAGTTCAAATGTCGATGCTGTGGCGCCCGCCACGAGGTTCAGTTTCACGTCTGTCCGTGCTGTTCGGGGTTCTCTGTCGACGCTGTCGAAGACGTCCGGAACGGGTACGACCACGTCGGGTAACTCATCGGTCCTTGCCGTCTGTTGTCTCGGTCACCCAAGCGTTCCGAACAGCAGCTCTCCGAGCGTTCACCAGGCCGCCGTGTCACGGCCGGTCAATGTGGTCCGTCCGTGCCACCCTCCGCCGACGACTCGCAGTAATAAAAACCCAGGCGATCCCGCGTATCCTCGCTGGACGAGCGGTGAGCTTCCTCGGCGACGGCCTCTACACGATCGCCGCAATGTGGCTCGTCTTCGACCTCACTGGCTCGTCGACGGACACCGGACTTGCGGGGTTGCTGCTCCGAGCGCCGCGGCTGCTGAAACTGTTCGTCGGCCCGCTGGTCGACCGTTCAGCGCTGGGTCTGCTGCTCGTGGACGCCGGGGCGCTCGGCTCGTGCTTCTCGCCGGCGGCCTCGGGACGGTCCTGACAGGGGGTGCGCTGGGCCGGCCGCCTCCCTGCATCGGTTCGGTGCGCCGACCGCAGTTGAGCCGGGTTCGTTCGGCTGAGTCGGCTCTCCGTGCCGTTTCTCCCACGAGCGAACCCCGCCGCTTAAACGCGGGGACGCGTTAGCAATCAGTCAATGAAGTTCTGTGACGAATGCGGCTCGATGATGCAGGCAGAAGACGGCCAGTGGGTCTGCCAGAACGACGCGTGCGGACACACTGAAACGCGAGACGTTGCCAACGAGACCGGCATGACCACCGAGCAGAGCCAGGAGCAGAGCGACGTGGTCGACATGTCCGACGTGGGCGAGGAGGCGATGGGTCCGACGACGAAGATTCGCTGTCCCGAGTGTGGCAACGACCGCGCGGAGTTCGAGATGAAGCAGATCCGCTCGGCCGACGAGTCCGAGACGCGCTTTTTCACCTGTACGGAGTGTGGCTACAGGTGGCGGGAAGACGACCACTAACGCCCGGACTCCGTCTCGACGCGCCGCTTACTCCAGCCGCGCGAACGTCAGATACCCCGTGTGACCGACGCCGGCCGTCGATGGCCGCGTGCCGCGTTCTCCAACGTCCATCCGGCGCTGGATCGTTTCGAACGTCCGAATCTCGGCGAGGCCGGCCTCGCGTGCGGCCTCGGTCGTTTCTCGGACCGCCTCGACGAACGGCGAGTAGACGCTGAGGAAGCCACCGTCGATCAGGAGGTCTCCCGCCCGCTCGACGACCGTCGGCGCGTCGGCAGTGTCGAGCGTGAGCACGTCGAACGGTTCTGCGTCGGCGAGTTCGTCGAGTTCCGCCGTTACGTCCCCAGCCCGAACGTCGACGCTGTCCTCGACGCCCGCGAGTCGCATGTTGCCGCGGGCGACCGCGGCGAACTCCTCGTCGATTTCGTACGTCCGGACGTCGGCGCCCGCGCTGGCGAGATACGCCGAAAGCACGCCCGTGCCGGTGCCGGCGTCGAGGACGCGGTCACCCCCGCCGGCGCCGGTGTGGCCCATCACCAGCCCGATATCCCGGGGCATCATCGGCGCGCCGGTGCGCTCGAAATGCTCGAAGAGATCCGGTCCGCGGAGCTCGCGGACGGTGAACGGCTCGCCGAGGTGCGTCTCCAGCACGTCGCCGGGCTCGACAGCTTCGGGCACGTCGAGCACGCCAAGGTCCGTCTGGAGCTCCTCACCCGGTCGGCGTACGTACTCGCGGTCGTCGTGAACCAGCAGAAAGGCCCGCACCGGTTACTCGAGCTCCGAGACCGCCGCGGCGAGGTCGCCGTCGTTCTCCTCCAGGACCGTCCGAGCGGTGGACTCGGTGACACCGGCACGCTGGGCGACGATCTCCACGTCAGCGTCCGGGATTCCCCCGTCGTCACCCTCCGCTGCCTCCTCGGGTTCGCCTGACTCGACGGCGGCGGCCGCCCCCTCGTCGCTTCGCGGGCGCGTGTCGGGCTCACCGACGATCTGGTACGTCTGCTGGCCCTGGGCGTCCATCTGGGTGACCTGTGCGCCCTTGAACACGAGCTCCTCGTCCGCAGTTCGGATGATGACCTCCTCGGCATCGAGCTCCTCGACGTCGATGCCCATCTGCTTCATCATCTGCTGCATCTTGCGCGGGTTGAGTCCGCCGCCTCCAAACATAGCTGACGATCGGACGCCAGGCGTGAAAAACATGGCGAAGCCACCCACACGCCCGCCCGGAGTTCGGAGCGGACCCCCGCAATGTGGGTCTTCCGCCAGGCCTCTGGTCACGCCGGAGCCGGTCGGACAGGCTTTAGATACCCCCTTGCCTTGGTCTCTCTATGTACATCGCCGACAACACCTGGCCCGACCTCTCGGAGTACGTCGCCGAGGAGTCCGTCGCACTCGTGCCGCTTGGCTCGACAGAGCAGCACGGCCCGCATCTCCCGCTCGCCACCGACCACGTCATCGCCGAGGGGTTGGCCCGCGCAGCCGCCGACCGCGCCGGCTTCCTCTGTACGCCGACAGTGAACGTCGGCGTCAGCGAGCACCACCGACAGTTCCACGGCACCATGTGGGTCTCCCCGACCGCGTTCCGTGAGTACGTCGAGAGCTTCACCCGGAACCTCACCTATCACGGCATCGACCGGGTGGTGTTCGTCAACGCCCACGGCGGGAACAGCCAGCATCTCACGGAGGTTGCCCGCCGGCTCCGCGGTGACGGGGTCGCCTTCGCGACGCCGTGGATGTGGGACGAATCCATCCCGGAACTCGTCGACAACCTGTTCGAGACGAACGGCCCCCACGCCGGCCCGAAGGAGACGTCGATGCTGCTGCATCTCGACCCCGAGACCGTGAAACCGGAAGAGTTCGAGAACGCGCGGGACGACGGGCTGACTGATCTCTCTTCGGGGGGGCACACCCGACACGGCGCGCGCGTCCACTACGACGCCATCGAGAACGCTGATAACGGTGCCTTCGGCGATCAAACCGACGCAAGCGCGGAGAAAGGCGAACAGCTGTTCGAGGCGGCCTTCGACCAACTGGTTCATCTCGCCGAATGGCTCGACGAGCAGCGCTTCGCCGACCTGCTCCCCCGGGATCACGTCGACCCGCAGCCGCGAAGCCGTCGCGGAGAGTAGCCCCCTACAGTGGCTGGAGCGGGAGCTCGACGTGGGTTGGGTAATCGCTGCTGTGGTGGACCGTGTTCGTCGCGACCCGGAGCTCCCGCGTCGTGCCCGACGGGGCGCCCGTGTTCGTGTTCACGTCGTACCGCGGGAAGTTCGACGAGGAGATATCCAGCCGGATACGGTGGCCCACACCGAACCGGTTGGCTGTCGGATACGGCGCCATCTCGAACTCGTACACATCGCCGGGGACCAGCGGGTCCGCCTCGCGACGCCACCCCCGGTAGCGTCCCCGACAGATGGAGTCACAGAGGTTGAGCGCGAACCCCTCGGGGTACTCCGCGGAGGCGGGGTACTCGTCGACGAGCTTCGCAGTGAAGTCCGTATCCGGGCCGTCGGTTTCGCCGTAGACGGACACTCGAATCGGGCCGACAATCTCGACCGGCTCCTCGAGCGGCGGGGTCCGGAACACCACCACGTCGTCACGCTCGTCCAGCGGTTGTGGGTCGTCGACGCCGACGCTCCACTCCCGGCTGCGTTGGTCGTAGCCACCACGGCCTGTGACACTCTCTTTCCGCCGGCTCGACACCGGCAGCTCCTCGAGCGATTCGTCGGCCGCCTCGAAGCTGTAGTAGGATGAGCAGTTACCGCCGACGGTCGGCACCGGGTCCCGCGGGTCGAACTCGTAGGTCGTCGCGCTCGCGGGGGCAGTCGGTTGCTCCTGTGAGAGCGTGCCGTCGCCGTGGGCGTAGAAGCTGGTGAATTCGGTATCCGGTTGCGGCCACGATTCAGCCGCTGCCCAGGTGCCGCCGTGCCGGAGGCGTCCCTCGGCGTTGCCACGGGGCTCGGCGACCGTCGCTGGGCCAGCGGCCGTCTCACCGCCGGCTGTCGCGCTGGCGTCGGGGGTTCCGGCATCGTCGGCGCCAGCGCCTGCGGATGCGCCCTCGCCAGTAATGCTCGTCAGCTGGCTGTTCCCGCCATCGTCGTCGACGCCCATCCGGAAGTACGAGATCGCCGGTTGGTCGGCCCAGCTATTCCGGTCCTTCAGATAGTGGTCGAAGAAGTCCAGCCGGGTCGCGAGATAATCGACGGCCGCCGCGTCGCCGAACTCGGTTTCACCGGAGAACGTCCGGGTCCAGGTCGCTTGCCCGCCGTGGGTCCACGGCCCCATGATCAGGAACTGGTCGCTTTCCGTGGCGTCGGCGAGCGCCTCGAAGTTGTCACAGGTCGCCTTCGTGTAGGAGTCGTACCAGGAGCCGGAGTAGACCGTCGGGACGTCCGCCAGCTCCTCGTAGTGGGCGGCGAAGTTGATGCTCGGGTCGTCCCAGAACTCGGACTCGCCGGGGGTGGTGAGGAAGTCGAACGCCCACTCCTCGTGCTTGGGTGCGTGCCGGAGCGGCGACTGGCCGGGCAGCACGGGCCAGTCGGCCAGCAGATCGTCGGTTCGCGTGTTAACCAGTTGGCGCTGAACCGCCGGGTCGCCCGTCTCACCGGTGACAACGTCGGCGGTGAACTCGGGGTCGACGGGGGCACCGAGGGTGTAGGCCCAGGTAAGCCAGCGCAGTTCGAAGGCGCCGTTCTGCCGGAGCGTCGCGTCCCAGGCGCTCGCGGCGCCCTGGTTGACGAACATCGCCGCCAGTCCGTCGGGTTCCTGCGTCGCCAGGGCGGACTGGGTCCAGGCCATGTAGGAGGTGCCCATCGTCCCGACCTGACCGTCGCAGTAGGGCCGGTCGGCCAGCCACTCCACCGTGTCCGCGCCGTCCTCGGCCTCGTTTTTGAGGAGGTAGAACTCGCCCTCGCTCGCGAAGCGCCCGCGCACGTCCTGGACCGCGACGACGTAGCCGCGGGCGGCGTAGTACCGCCCCTGCTCCTCGATATGGCCCCGCGTGCGCTTGTCGTAGGGCGTGCGATAGAGCAGGGCCGGCTGGGGCGCTTCGATCGCCTCGCCGCTCTCGGGGTCGGCCGGCCGGTAGATATCGGTCGCTAGTTCGACGCCGTCCCGCGTCGTAACTGGGACGTCGTGGGTGACGGTGACGCCGTACTCCGGGTCTCTCGCCATACTGTGGTACTCATACACATAGGGCTAAAGAGTATGGCTCCCGGCGACTGCTTCCCGAAAACAGGTCGAGTCCGGGCTGATCCCCTCAGTGGGTCGTGTTCGGGCTGCCGTCCACGATCGTCGATTCGATCGTCCGGTCCGCCCCGTCACAGACGTAGAAGTCCGCCCGGTCGTACTCGTCCGCACCGACTGGCTCGTTCGCCCCCGTTTCGTACCCGAACACGCTGTCTGACGCCGTCGTGTCACCGGTCTCGATGCGAACCCGCACGGTGTAGTCGTCGATCCAGTCCTCCCACAGTTCGAGCGGGATATCCGTGAACCGACGCGACTCGTCGGCCCCGAGATCGAACGTCCGTTCGAACGCTCTCTCGGATTTCTCCGGCATCTGGCAGGGCGTCGTCTCGGCGTGGTGACACGGCTCGGTTCCCCGATGCTGGACGTCGACGGTGACCGTGTAGCCGACAGCGTCGTCGTTGGTGACGACAACGTCGAGGTTCCACGAGCCGGTCGTCTCCCAGGAACTCTCGCTCGAACTGTCCCGACACTCGGTCACTGCTATCTCCGACGGCGTTGGTGAGTCCGTTCCAGAGTCCGCCGAGTCTGACACACCGAGACAGCCGCTGAGTAAAGCGCCAACTGCAACTCCGCCCCGTTTGAGAGTCGAACGACGAGAGAGCGAGCGCATAGTCCCTAGTTGGGGCACAGCCGGCATATGTCTTCTAATAGTGCAAAGACTCGCTGTCGTGTCGGGCGAAGGCACTCCCGCCGGCGTGTCACCGACCGGTTCGTTCGTCCACCCCAGAAACGGATCCCACTGCGCCCGTTCTCCCAAAAGACCCTTTACCGAACCGGCAAAACAGGGGATCCGAGAACCAATGCCCCCCACTGTAGCTGTCGCGCACTACCCCGAAGGAGCGGGACACGCGACCAGGATGCTGGCCATCGCGAACGCCATCGAACGTCGCGGTGGCACTGTGCGGATGGCAGGCGGTGGTGCGGGAACCGAGTTCGTCGCACTCAACGGCTACGACGAGTTCGAACCGACGACGGTGGACTTCATCGACACCTACCAGGGCGAGTCGGTGTGGCAGACCGCCAGTCGCAGCCTCCCGGCGAGCATGAGCCGGATCGTGGAGTACCAGGCGTGGCTGACCGCCACCGAGCCGGACGCGCTGGTCACCGACGACATGTTCGCGGCGATGGCGGCCAGCCGGTGTGACGTCCCGCTCTACGTACTCAAACACGACATGCCGGGGCTCTACCACGACCGGCTCGAGCGTGCCGGTGCGGGGTTCCACACGCTCTTCCAGCTTTCGACAGCGGAGGAGTTCTTCTACCCGGTCGTCTGGCCGGCGTCGGGCGTCGACCCCGAGGCAGCGACCCGCATCCCTCCCGTAGCACTCAATGGCGACGGAACAGTCGAAGACGCGCCCGACGTAGTGGTCGTCCCGAGCCACTACTCGTCGCTCTCACGTATCGCCGAACACCTCCGCCGGCAGGGGTACGACGTGCTCGACGTCGCCGACGACGACTGGGACCCCGTCCCCACGCTGCTGCCGTATCTCCGCGGGGCGGACGTCGTCGTCTGTTCGGGCTACTCGACGATCATGGACGCGGCCGTCGCAGGGACATCGTGTGTGGTGCACCCGGAGACGGACGAACAGGCGGCCGTCGCGGACTGGCTGGAGCGGTACGACGTCGAGGGGTTCACCGTTGCCGACCAGCCGATCGACGTACTCGACGCGGTGGCTCACCCCCCCGACGCACCCGAGTTCGAGAACGGGGCCGAGTTCATCGCCAACACGGTGATGACCGACCTCCGAGACCCCGACCCGTACGCCGAGCCGTCCGAGACGCCCGCGTCGACCGAGGAGAACGTCGAGCGCTCCTCACCGGTGGGCTCCCTCGTCGCCATCCCGACACTGACGGTCGTCGGTGCGACGACCGCGGCGACGGCGGTGGCCCCGTCCCGAATCGGTCGACGACTGGGGCGTGCGGCCGCCCGAATCGCCGGCTTCGCTCGGGGCGGTGGACGGCGCCTTCTCGGCGGAGCCAAGTGGAGGGGCAGTCGTCTCCGGGCTGGCGCCGGCGGAGCCGGACGCCGTGTCGCCGAGGGCGCCAGTCAGTCCGGCCGTGGCGTCGCCGACGCCGCGACGCGTGCGTCCGCAAGCGTCGCGAGCGGGGCTCGGTACGTGGGCGGTCGAACCAGCGACGGCGTCGTCGGCGCCGCCAGCGAGCTCGCGTCGACCGGCCACGGACTGGTCGAGCGCAGTCGTAACCTCTCGTTGGTCCCCTCGGTCGTGAAGTCGTAGCTGGTGGTTCTAGCGGCTGAACGTCCCTCCGTTCGTTCCCTGATTCCGGGAGGTCGCGATCAGCAGACCCACCGCAGTCCGTCCGGATCGGGTCGTCGGTACCGTCAGCGCTCGCGCGGCGCGACGCGCGTACTGAGACAGATCCCCGACCCGACCGGGAGGATGAACGACTCGAACGCCGGGTCGGCCCGCACGTGTTCGATATAGTTCGCGATGCCCTCCGTGCCGTCGTTGGCGTCCTCCGGCAGCGGTTCGTCGTCGGCGAAGTAGGCCACGAGCGCGTCGAGGTCGGCCGGCCCGCGGGTCATGTTGTCGGCGACGACGACCCCGCCTTCCGGAATCTTCTCTCGCGCGCGCTCGAACCCCTCGGCGTAGCGGGGTTTGTCGTGGTCGATGAGCACCACGTCGAACGGGCCGTCGTACGACTCGACGGTTTCGAGGGCGTCGCCGAGTTCGTAGGACGCGCGGTCGGTGTAGCCCGCGCGGGCGAGGAACGAGCGGGCCATCTCCAGTTCCTCCTCGTCGATCTCGGTGAGCACGATCTCGTCCGCGCCGCCCGCGAGGAACCACGAGGCGCTGTAGCCGTAGCCCGAACCGAACTCGAACACCGTCTCGGCGTCGGTCAGTCTGGCAAGCATGCGCAGCACCCCGCCCGCGTCCGGGCCGATGATGGGGAAGCCGTGCTCGTCTGCGTAATCGGCCATCTCCTCCTGGATTTCGCTGTGGCTCGCACCTGTCGCCCGCATGTAGCGCTGAATCGCGTCCCAATCCATGCCCGGACGCTTGGCTGGGGCGGTAGTAAGCGTTGGGCCCGGTGCGGAATCAAAACCCGTCGGCTGCGTGCCGGTCAGGCAGAGAGGTAGCCGCCCAGCAGCAGCACAACTGACAGGAGCACCGACGCGGCGAGGAAGGGAACCCGGACCTCCTTCCCGGCGGTCCGGACGCGGCCCTCACCGAGTTCCGTCTCCATCGTCCCGAGCGCCATCTCCAGTAGGCCGGTGACGACCAGCCAGATTACGAGCATCGTGACGACGATGTGGCCCTGCGTTGTCGACAGCAGCGCGCCGTCACCGTACTCCGTCGCCGCCATATGGCCGCCCGTGACGACGAAGACAACAGCACTGATGCGGGTAAGCCAGCGCAGGCCGGAGCTCAACAGCATCGTCGGCTCGACAGCGAGATCGCCGTCGGCAACCAGTGGGCGAACTCGCCAGGCGAAAAACACCGTCGCGCCGGTCCAGAGGCCGGCGAACAGGAGATGGATCGAGTTCAGCACCGTGTAGACTGTCGACATACTCGCTGCCAGGACCGGGGTTAAGATAAAGTCGGCTGTACCGGACCGCCGACGATATGGGGTGTCGTCTCCGCAGTCTTAAGTCCGCCCCAGCCTCACCACCAACCATGTTCGACGAGGAGGACCTCGCGGAGATTCGCGAGGGAAGAGAGTCCTGGACGGAGGAGACCTACGGTCCGACGGTCGAGCGCTTCGGCGAGCGGAAGGAGACGTTCACCACCGACACCGGCGGACAGGTCGTGGACCCGCTCTACACACCCGAGGACATCGCCGACAAGAATTACGACGAGGAGATCGGCTTCCCCGGCGAGGAGCCCTACACCCGGGGCGTCTACTCGACGATGCACCGCGGCCGCCTCTGGACGATGCGCCAGTACGCCGGGATGGGAACCGCTTCGGAGACCAACGAGCGGTTCCTCTACCTGCTCGAGCAGGGCCAGACCGGCCTCTCGATGGCGTTCGACCTGCCGACCCAGATGGGTCACGACTCCGACGCCGCATTGGCGGAGGGGGAAGTTGGGCGCTCGGGCGTCGCCATCGACACCATCGAGGACATGAAGACGGTGTTCGACGGGATTCCGCTGGACGAGGTGTCCACCTCGATGACGATCAATGCGCCCGCGAGCGTGCTGCTGGCGCTCTACATCGCCGTCGGTGACGAACAGGGGGTCTCCCGGGAGGAGCTCCGGGGGACCATCCAGAACGATATCCTGAAGGAGTACGCCGCGCGGAACACGTACATCTACCCGCCAGCGGCGTCGATGCGGCTCATCACGGATATCTTCGAGTTCTGCGCCGAGGAGACGCCGAAGTTCAACACCATCTCCATCTCGGGCTACCACATCCGCGAGGCCGGGTCGACGGCGGCTCAGGAAGTGGCGTTCACGCTCGGCGATGGTGTCGAGTACGTCGAGGCAGCCATCGACGCCGGCCTCGACGTCGACGAGTTCGCCCCCCAGCTCAGCTTCTTCTTCAACGCGCACAACAACATCTTCGAGGAAGCCGCGAAGTTCCGCGCCGCCCGCCGGATGTGGGCGAAAATCATGACGGAGCGCTTCGACGCCGAGAACCCGAAATCCAAACAGCTGAAGTTCCACACCCAGACCGGCGGCTCGACACTCACAGCCCAGCAGATCGAGAACAACGTCGTCCGGGTCTCCTACCAGGCGCTTGCGGCCGTCCTCGGGGGCACCCAGAGCCTCCACACCAACGGGAAGGACGAGGCGCTCGCGCTCCCCACCGAGAAATCCGTCCGGACCGCGCTCCGGACCCAGCAGATCCTCGCCCACGAGTCCGGTGCCGCCGACACGATCGACCCGCTGGCCGGGAGCTACTACGTCGAGAGTCTCACCGACGATATCGAGGCGGAGGCGTTCGACATCCTGGACGAGGTGGACCAGCGCGGTGGGATGCGCGGTGCCATCGAGGACCAGTGGGTCCAGCGCCAGATTCAGGAAGTCGCCTTCGAGCGCCAGCAGCAGATCGAGGATGGCGAGCGCATCATCGTCGGTGTCAACGAGTTCGAGGTCGAGGACGGCGAACCCGAGATGGATCTCGAGTCCGTCTCCGAGGAGGACGAGCGCCGACAGATCGACGGGCTGGAGCAGGTACGTGAGGAGCGCGACGACGAGGCCGTCGAAGACGCGCTTGGCAGCCTCCGGGCGGCCGCCGAGGGCGACGCGAACGTGATGCCACACATCATCTCGGCGGTAAAAGCGAAGGCAACGGTTGGAGAGGTCTCGACCGTGATGCGCGAGGTGTTCGGGGAGCACGAACAGGGCATCTCGGTGTAGCCTGACTCCAGCGTGACCGCGGTTCCGTAAGCAAGCATCTCCGCGCCGGCGCCGGATATCTCGGAGATCTCGAACCGCACACAGACCACCGCATCAGTACCCATCTCGGCCGCCTCATCGGCCATTCGCGCTTCTGCCTGTTCTCGCGCGTCAGCGAGCAGCGTCGTGTCCGCTTTCAGTTCACCGCCGACGAGGTTCCTGAGCGCCTGCGTCAGATCCCGACCGATGTTCCGGGCGCGGACCGTGTTCCCGCGAACAGTGCCGAACGTCTCATCGATCCCTTCGCCCGCGATCCGCTCGGTTGTGGCAGTTCGCAAACGGCAAGATTGCGGTTGGCCAGCAGATGTTCGTGTCGGACCGCTATCCGGACTCGGCTGGCAGCGGTCGAAGACGTACCCTTTTCACCCATCCTGTCAACCCCCACCTATGGAGTTCGACCACGCCGGCATCGCGACCGAGGACGCCGCCGAAACAGCGGCGCTGTTCACCGAACTACTCGACGCGCCGAACGTTCACGAGGAGACCGACGAGGAGCGGGACCTGCGGTTCGTCTTCCTTGATCTGGGGAACGGCTACCTCGAACTGCTCGAACCGCTGGAGGGCGAGAGCACCATCGCCGACTATCTCGCCGAGAACGGGCCCGGTATTCACCACCTCGCCTTCGCCACCGACGACGCCGCCGCCGCGCTGGATTTAGCGCGGGAGATGGGGATCGAACCCCTCGACGACGAGCCACGGCCCGGCGCGTGGGACCACGACATCGCGTTCCTCCATCCACGGGATACCGTCGGGATTCTTGTGGAGTTCGTCGAGCAGTAACGATGCGCGAACTGTTAAGTCACCGGATTGGTAACTCTCGGCTATGATCGGCAAGCTGCTGCAACTCGCCGTAGTCGGGCTGTTACTCAGCGCCGCTGCCGGCGGTGGCTGGCTCGTCGGCGGCGGTCCGTTGCGGGGTCACGCCGACGAGCCAGCGACGGTCGACGCCCAAACAGCCCAGGAGCTCGGGTTCACAGAGCCGGAGGTCGAAGAAATCCAGCTTCAGGAGACCATCGAGGTCCAGGGGGTCGAGAAACGGCTGAACGTCTCGGCCTACATGATGGCCACCGGGACCGAAACCGGGGCCGTACAGGTCGCCGTGATGAGTCTCCCCGGCTGGACCGTCGCGGGCGTGACCATGAACCCGCTGGCGTACGTCCCGCTGAAGCAGGCCGTGAAACACGTCCTGCCGAACCTCCCTGCCGAGACGCCGGAGGTGGCCTGGGAGGGTGAGTCGACTGTCGAACTCGGTGAGAAGGAGGTCACCGCCGGCGAGTACGCTGTCGAGGGCGAGTCGGCCCGAATCGTCGTCGCCAGAGCGTCGATGGAGGGCGATCTGGTGTTCGCAGTCGGGATCTACTCGACCGAGAGCCAGGACGCTCGAGACCGTATCGAGGGGCTGTTTAGTAATCTCTCACACTGAGCCCGCGGTGCCAAGAGCGAAGTAGCCGGGGGACAGTTCGGGAACTATGCAAGACTGGCTCGCCCATCGTGCACGCGCCACCCCCGACCGGGAGGCGCTCGTCAGCGCTGGATCGGGCAACTCCTGGTCGTACGCGACGCTCGATGAAACCGTCGAGGAGATGGCCGGCCGACTCCACGCACTGGGTGTCGACGAGGAGGACCACCTCGCCGCCGTCCTTGGAACCGGTGTCGAGGCCGTCTGTCTCGTGCACGCGGCGATGCGGCTGGGGACGACACTCGTCCCCCTCTCCCCGGAGTTCACGCACCCCGAGCTCAGCGAGCGCTTCGAGCGCGCGGCCGTCGACGCCGTCGTCTGTAACGCAGGGACCGAGGAGACTGTCCGCGAAGCGACCGAATCCGTCGACCTCCGGCTCTCGGTGCTTACAATCGACTCGGCTGACTGGAGCGACGCGACGCCGCTCGCCGACGCCGAACCTGCGCCGTTTACGCCCACAGTGTGGGAGCGTGAGGACGTCCAGCTGCTACTGTTCACCTCGGGCACCACCGGCCGGGCGAAAGCCGTCCAGCTCACGATGGGGAACCTGCTCGCGAGCGCGACGGCGAGCGGCTTCCGTCTGGGTATCGACCCGGCGGACCGCTGGCTGTTGCCGCTCTCGCTGCACCACATGGGTGGCATCGCGCCAGTACTGCGGTCGGCGCTCTACGGCACGACCGCCATCATCCGGGAGTCGTTCGACCCCGGCGGGACGGTCGACGACATCCAGCGGTTCGACGCAACCTGCATCTCGCTGGTACCGACGATGCTGCGGCGGATGCTCGCGGCCCGCGGGACGCTGCCTGACAGCCTGCGATTCGTGCTCGTCGGCGGCGCTCCCACCCCGGAGGAGCTCGTCGCCCGATGCCGGGATTTCTCGGTGCCGATCTGCCCGACCTACGGGATGACCGAGACGGCCTCACAGGTCGCGACGGCGCGCCACCGCGAGGCCTACGAAACGCCCGAGACAGTCGGCCGCCCGCTGCTCTGGACGGATGTAACCGTCGTGGATGAAACCGGGAGCCAGCTCGGACCGGGCGAGACCGGTGAACTGGTCGTGAGCGGGCCGACAGTGACCCCGGGATACTACGACGACCACACCACCACGGGGGAGGCGATCGGGCCACACGGCCTCCACACCGGCGACGTCGGCTATCAGGACGAGGAGGGGCGGCTCTACGTGCTCAACCGTCTCGACGACCGCATCCTCACCGGCGGGGAGAACGTCGACCCGGCCGAAGTGGTCGACGCCATCCGCGAGCATCCCGAGGTTTCCGACGTCGCTGTCGTCGGCCTCCCGGACGAGGAGTGGGGCGAACAGGTTACAGCACTGATCGTCCCCGAGGACGAGCCGGTCGAAATGGCCGAACTGGAGCCGTTCCTCCGCGAGAGGCTGGCCGGCTTCAAACTCCCCCGGACGATCGGATTCACGGAGGAACTCCCGCGGACCGTCTCGGGCACCGTCGAGCGCGAGGCGGTCCGCGAGCGACTTATCGAAGGCGAATCCGAGGAGATCGCACGAACCGGCACGAGCGGCCGCGCGGCGACGGAGACGGGGCGTGGGCAACGCGGCGTCACGGCGGAAGCCGAAGCCGAAGCGACCGCAAACGGGGAAGCGAGCCAGGACGCTCCGGAGTCGGCGGACGAACCAGCCCCTGACACTGTGGAAGGCGAACCCGAGACGACGGACGATGAGCCAACAGCCGCACTCGAACCCGAGATGGAGCCGGCGGGACGACTCGAACCGGGTGAGCAGGAGGCTGATGAACCCCCACTCGAGGACGACGAGTCGAGTTCGTCCGCCGGCTCCATCTTCGAGGCCGGAACGACGGTGGCTGAATCGGGATGGGAGTCCGGGGAGCCGATCAGGGAACGCAGCGAACAGGACGACGCGGACTCGACCGATACGGACTCGAACGAGCCGGAGTCGGACGAGGCAGAATCGGGCGGAGAGAAATCAGGAACAGAGGAGGCGCCGTCCGCTGAGGAATCCGGGTTGGCTGAGGAGAGCCAGTCGGGTGCAGGCACCGCACTCGGCACCGACCGAGAGGCTGCTGAGTCGGATGGTGAGGGCCAGGAGCCTGCTGCTGACGAGAGACAGCGCGAGACAGAGGACCGAGACGAGGCGGAAGCAGACGACGACGCCGGCGCGTGAGCGGGAACTCCGGACCACGGGGCTCCGGTTTCGGAACGGCTTAGATGATTATCGGGCGACTGTCTGTTATGGAACTTCTCGACGAGAGCGTCGTCCCGGAGCACGCACGTGAGGTTAAACAGGAGGCCCGAGCGTTCGCCGAGGCTGAGATCGAACCCGTCGCTGGCGAGCGCTTCGCTGCTGGGGAGTACCCGTGGGACGTACTGGAGGCCGGTATGGATGGTGGGCTCGTCGCCCAGGACCTCCCCGAGGAACTGGGCGGGCGGGGGTTCGATATCGAGGAGCTGCTCGCAATCGCCGAGGAGCTGTTCCGCGCCGACGCGGGCATCGGGCTCACGCTGATGCTCGCCTCCTTCGGGTGCGAGATCGTCGAGCAGTACGGGAACGACGAACAGGCCGAGACGTATCTCCGACCGGTCGCCGAGAACGAGCAGCTCTCCGGCCTCGCTGTATCGGAGCCGGACACAGGGTCGGATCTGGCAGGGATGACCACTCGGGCAGAGAAATGCGAGGCGCAACGCGCCTCGGAACGGAGCGGCACAGCCGCGGAGAAGAACGGCGACGAGTGGGTGCTAAACGGCGAGAAATACTGGGTCGGCAACGCCGTCGAGGCCGACTGGCTCACCGTCTACGCCAAGACCGGTGATCGGGAGGACCGCTACGCAAACTACTCGCTGTTCATCGTCCCGACCGACAGCGACGGGTACGCGGCCGAGCATATCCCCGAGAAGATGGGGATGCGCGCCTCCAAGCAGGGCCACATCGTCTTCGACGACTGCCGGATCCCCGAAGAGAACCTCATCGGCACCGAGGGCGGCGGCTTCTACGCGCTCGCGGAGTTCTTCAATCACGGCCGCATCGTCGTCGGCGGGCACGGGTTGGGCCTCGCGGCGGCGGCCATCGAGGAGGCCTGGGCGTTCGTCCACGACCGCGAGGCGTTCGGCCGCGAGGTGAGCGAGTTCCAGGCTGTCCAGCATATCCTGGCGGACATGCGCACGGAGTTCGAGGCCGCGCGGGCGCTGAACTGGCGCGCCGCGAAGAAAGTGAAGGAGTACGACGATCCCGGCTTCTGGGCGGCGATGGCCAAGACGAAATCCACGGAGACGGCCGTCGACGTCGCCGAGCGCGCGATGCAACTGCACGGTGGCCGGTCGGTTCTGACGGAGAACCGAATCTCTCGCGTGTACCGCGACGTCCGGATTCCGGTCATCTACGAGGGAGCGAACGAGATCCAGCGCAATCTCATCTACCGGCAGACGCCGCGGTAGTCACGAACGTCGGGTCTCACTCTGGGACCGCGATCCCGTTCTCGACCGGTGAGAGGCGCCGTTCCAGCAGCAGGACCCCGACGACGATGACGCCACCGACACCGATGAGCGTTGGCCAGAGCCAGGCTGCCAGCCCGTAATCGAAAAAGAGGCCGCCGGCGAAAGAGCCGATTCCGAACCCCGTGCGCTTGGCGACTTCCAGCAGCGAGAGCTGTGAGCCGCGCTCGTCCTCCGTCCCGAGGTCGCTCATCAACGAGGTCGACACCGGCGAGTGGAGGATCTCACCGATAGTTCGCAGGACGAGGTGAAGCCCGACCAGGCCGACACCGACCGTCAGCATGCTGTGGCTGTTAGGTGCCGCAGGCCCGAGATCGAACAGGTAGACGAGCCAGATCGACGTCATCGCCAGGGCCCAGAAGACGACCGAGAGCACCAGGCCCCGACTCCGGCGCCACCGAGAAATCGCGTCGACGACCGGAATCTGAAGCAACACGAGCGTGAGCGGGTTGAGGATGAACAGCGTGCCCAACTGGGAGGCCGAAAGCCCGAGGCTCTCCTTGGCGACGATGGGGACCGTGGTCTGCATCTGGGCGTACATCACCGCGAAGCCGACGTTGAGGAGGGCCAGCCAGAGGACCCGACGCCTCGTAATCGCCCGCCCCCAGTCGCCCACCGAGTCCGTGAGCGTCACGTCGCGCTGAGGGATGTGGACCCGCGGGACGAGCGAGAACAGCACGCCCGCGACGATGAGCGAGGTGGCGCCGTCGGCGATGAACACCGCGACCTCGATCCACTCGTAGAGCAGGCCGCCGACGACGAAGCCCATGCCGAAGCCGACGTTGTTGAACACTTTGAGCAGCGAGTACGCCCGGTCGCGGTTCTTCCCCCTGGTCAGGTCGGCGATATACGCCTGACTGGCTGGGGTGTAGAGCCCGTTGGTTATGCCGGCGAACGCCGACACGATGACGAACGCGCCCGCGAGGGAGAGCCCGGGGACCGCGGCGGCGATGGCGGGGACGAACGCGTAGCCCGCGAGCGTCACGCCGTTGCCCGCCATCGCGGCGACCATCACCGGTTTCCGGCCGATGCGGTCGGCGAGATAGCCGCCGATGGCGGTGGCGGTTGCTGTGGCGACATTTTTCACCAGCAGTCCGAAGCCGACCAGCGAGAGGGCGATTCCGATCTGGAGGTGGAAATGGACCGTCGCGAACGGGTAGACGAGTCCCGCCCCGAACACGTTCACCAGTTGGCCGGCCGCGACGATGTAGACTGCCCGGTCGAAACCACGAACCGCATCGAGGGAGGGACGGCGCACGACCACCGCTGGGGCAGGCGGGGGTTTAGAAAGTAGGGTTCCGGCGGCGTCAGCCGGGAGGAGCGGGCCGGGAACCGAGTTCCGGCGGCCGCTTGTGTACGACTGCTACCGAACAACAGGAGGTTGAACCGTTTCCGCACCCGAGTGGCCAAAGATGGCACTCGATCTCGCGACGCTGTTTCCGAACGGCGTCAGTCAGTATCTGCTCGGCGGGCTGTTCATCGGTCTCGCGACGGTGTCGATCTATCTCGGCACCGGCATCCACGCGGGCGCGAGCACGTTCCTCGAGTCGACGCTCTCCTACGTCTCGGACCGGAAGCGCTTCCAGCAGTTCCGGTTCGTCGAGTCGCGGGACTGGCGCGTCGTCTTCACCGGGGGCATCGTCCTCGGCGCGGCCGCCTACACCGCACTCTCAGGCGATAGTTGGTGGACGACGGAGGTCCAGCCCTGGCGGCTGTTCGTCGGCGGGACGCTCGTCGGCATCGGCACCCGGGTCGGGAAGGGCTGTACCTCCGGCCACGGCGTCTGTGGCGTCGGCTCGCTCGCCGAATCCTCGCTGCTGAACGTGCTGACGTTCGTGCTCGTCGCCGCCGGCACCGCGCGTCTGCTACTGTACGCGGGGGTGCTGCCGTGAGCGCGTCAGAGCCCGCCGCTGGCGACGACGGCGCCGACACCGGCCGCCACCCGCTGTTCATGCCGCTGGTGTTCGCCAGCGGCCTCGTCTTCGGCGCCGGCCTCGCCGTCTCGGGGATGGCCCGGCCCGAAGTGGTGCTCGATTTCCTCCAGTTCGAGGATTTCGGGCTCCTGTTCGTGATGGGCGGGGCGGCACTCGTCGCCGGCCCGGTGTTCCACGTTGCGACCCGGCGGGGTGGGAGCGCCCCGCTCACCGACCGGCTCTACGAACTGCGTCGGAAAACGATGGACCGAAACCTGCTGTCCGGCGGGGTCGTCTTCGGCGTCGGTTGGGGGATTTCGGGAATCTGCCCGGGCGCGGCCTACGCCAGCCTCGGTATCGGGAACGTCCCGATTCTCTACGGCGTCGCCGGGATGTTCGTCGGTGCGTACATCCAGGGGGTCGGCCGTGACGTGTTCGCCGGGGCGAACGCGGAGGTCGCGCCAGCGGACTGAGCGGCTCAGGCGTTTGTCCGTTCCTCGATGATGACTCCCCAAAGCGCGTCGCCCAGTCACTTCACCAACCCACCGTGAATCGCAGCCGTTGCGAACCCACGCAGCGGCCGCCGTCCAGACTGGCCTGTGAAAACTCTCGCCCATCACCGGCCGGTCTAAACGCTGAAGGCCCCCCGGCCGCACCGGACCGTATGCGACTGCAGGAGTACTGGGGCATCGGCCCGAAGACGGCAGAGCTTCTCGAAGCCGAACTGGGCGCCGAACGCGCGATCGAAGCGATCGAGTCCGCCGATATTCGGACGCTTTCGGACGCGGGTGTCTCCCGCGGGCGGGCGACACGGATCCTCCGGCGGGCGACAGGGGCCGCGGGGCTGGACCTCCTCGGGACCGGCGACACCCGCGACGTGTACGACGACCTGTTGGGGTTAGCTGCCGAGGAGGCGCTGACGGCCCACGCCGCGGACCGCATCCGCGTGCTCACACCGTTGGAGGGCCAGGAGGCCGCTGGTACGCGGCTCGACCGGGTGGACGGGGCCGTGGACGCCTGGACCGCGCTCGACGACGAGGAGCGCGAGTCGGTCATCGCAGCGTTCGACCGCTACGACGAGGCAGACGAGAGCCGCCGAGCAGCGGTCGAGACGGCCCGCTCGTTACGAACGGTCGGTATCGGCGAGACCGCCGCAGACGGCGGAACGTTCGCCCGACTGGCGGCTGTCGACACCACCGCGCTCAGCGAGGCTGCCGACGCACTCGGCGCCGTCGAGGGCGGCTTCATCGGCGAGGACGGCGTCGGCGAGGGCGCACTGACGGTTGGAGCGGGAGCCGACGAGTCCCTCGACAGCCAGCGAGCCGAGCTGGCAGCGGCCCGGCGCCTCGACGACGCCGCACTGGACGTGCTCGAAACCGTGCGCGGACAGGGCGTTCGCTCGCTGGAGGAGTTCCAGGGGGCCGTCATCGAGTACGTGGCGACCGAAACCGGCGTCGGGGCGGGCGAGGTGCGGGCCGCCGCGCCGGACCGGGCTCGCGACGAGACGGATTTCGTCACGGCGACGCTGCGGTCACTGGTCGGTGAACTCGAATCGAACGTGGCCGACAGGGAGGCGGCGGTCGCCGGCGAGCTTCGGGAGGCGATTCAGGCCGCCGGGGACGACGTGGCGGCGGCCGTCGACGCCGTCGACGAACTAGCGTTCGAGCTCTCGCTTGCCCGGTTCGCTGTGGCCCACAAGCTTCGCAGGCCCGAACTCGTCTCCGACGGCCTCGCGGTTCGCGGTGCGCGGAACCTCTTCATCGGCGAGGGCGTCCAGCCGGTGAACTACGGCGTCGGCGAGCACAGCATCAGCAGGACGGACGGGCCCACCCCGCCCTCGGGGGACCGGGTGACGGTGCTGACAGGGGCGAACTCCGGGGGGAAGACAACACTGCTGGAGACGCTCTGCCAGGTTGCGCTGCTTGCATCGATGGGGCTTCCGGTCCCGGCTGCGGCAGCCGAGGTCGGCGAGTTCGACACCGTCGTCTTCCATCGCCGGCACGCCTCGTTCAACGCCGGCGTGCTGGAGTCGACGCTCCGCTCGGTGGTGCCGCCGCTGACCGGCGGCGGGCGGACGCTGATGCTCGTCGACGAGTTCGAGGCGATTACGGAGCCAGGGCGGGCCGCCGACCTGCTCAACGGGCTGGTCGACCTCACCGTGGACCGTGGCGCACTCGGCGTGTTCGTCACCCACCTCGCTGACGACCTCTCGCCGCTGCCGGCGTCGGCTCGGATCGACGGCATCTTCGCGGAAGGGCTAACCGACGAGCTCGCGCTCCGGGTGGATTACCAGCCCCGCTTCGGCACGGTCGGGAAATCGACGCCGGAGTTCATCGTCTCGCGACTGGTCGCCAACGCAAGCGACCGCGACGAGCGCGAGGCGTTCCGCGCCATCGCCGCCGCGGTCGGCGAAGAGGCGGTCCAGCGGACGCTCTCTGACGCGGAGTGGGAAGCCTGACTCGGGAGTCGCGAGCAACGGTCCCCGAACACGGAGGCGGTAGGCGAAAAGCGGAATTGGTTCGAGGCGGCGTCTTCGATATCGAGACGACTGGCGTCCGGTCCCTCCGGCGGACGTTCACCCAGCCAACGCTCGTGTTTTCGATATTCACAACGCCCCATAGCGCGGAGCAGGTGTTGTGAGTAGCCGAGAGCGCCGGGATACCCGCGGGATTGAAGGTGGCGCACCTCCCGTTCACAGTCGATGCGCCAGGACCACCTCATCTCCGCGAGACAGCTCTCGCGGGCCGACGTGGAGACGGTACTGGACCGCGCGGCGGAGTTCGACGCCGGCCTCGACTCCGGGGACCCGACGCTTCGTGAGCACCACCCAGGCGAAGTGCTCGCGCTTGCCTTCTTCGAACCAAGCACCCGTACCAAGATGTCCTTCGACGCGGCGATGAAACGCCTCGGCGGCCGCGTCGTCGATATGGGCGGCGTCGACTCCTCCTCGGTGAAGAAAGGCGAGAGTCTCGCCGACACCGTTCGAGTACTGGAGGGGTACGCCGACGGGCTCGTGCTCCGGCACCCGCGAGAGGGTGCCGCCACGATGGCCGCGGAGTTCGTCGACGTCCCGGTCGTCAACGCCGGCGACGGCGCGGGCCAGCACCCGTCCCAGACGCTACTCGACCTCTACACTATCCGGGAGAACGCCGGACTCGACGACCTCACGATCGGGATTATCGGCGACCTGAAATACGGCCGGACAGTCCACTCGCTCGCGACAGCACTGACGGAGTTCGACGCGCGAATGCATTTCGTCAGCCCCGAATCGCTCCGCCTTCCCCGGTCGGTCAGGTTCGACCTGCACGAGGCGGGAGCACAGCTCAGAGAGCATACCGATCTCGACCCGGTGCTCTCGGGGTTAGACGTGCTCTACGTCACCCGCATCCAGCGCGAGCGCTTCCCCGACGAGGACGAGTACCGAAAGGTTGCCGGCCAGTTCCGTGTCGATGTCGACACGCTGGACGCCGCTGCCGACGACCTGACGGTGATGCACCCGCTCCCGCGCGTCGACGAGATCGCACCGGAGGTCGACGAGACCGAGAACGCGACGTACTTCGAACAGGCACAGAACGGCGTCCCGGTCCGGATGGCGCTGCTCGACCTGCTCCTTACCGATGAGTGACCACGAACTCCGCGTTTCCAAGATCCGCAACGGCACCGTGCTCGACCACCTCCCCGGCGGGAGCGCACTCAACGTGCTCGCACTGCTGGGTATCGACGGCAGCGGCGGAACCGGCGTCAGCGTCGCCATGAACATCCCCTCCGACCGCCTGGGGACCAAGGACCTGGTGAAAGTCGAGGAGCGGGAGCTCTCTCAGGACGAGGTGGACGTGCTCGCACTCATTGCGCCGCGGGCCACCGTGAACATCGTCCGGGAGTACGAGGTGACCGAGAAGAACCGCGTCGAACGCCCCGAACGCGTCGAGGGGGTGCTCGTCTGCCCGAACAGCAACTGTATCACCAACGCCGACGAGCCGGTCCACAGCCGCTTCGCCGTGCTCGACGACGGCGTTCGCTGTGAGTACTGCGACGAGATCGTCCGCGAGGGCATCGCCGACCACCTGAAGGTCGAGTGAGCCCCATCGTCGTCGCTCTCTCCCGGACCCAATAAGTCGTTTCAGCCGAGAGGACAGTCCAGTATTTGGCTCCGTCAGTTCCTCGACGGCAGTGGCGGCGGTAATCTGGCACTCGTCCTCGTCAACCGGAATCAACCGGAACAGCTCCTGTCGATGCTCGAGGGCGCGTTCGAGCGCCAGTCGGGCAGGCCGAAGAGGCGACAGGGCGTCTGGGACGGCTTCTTCACCAGCGACAGCGAGGAGCTGCTGGCCATCGACGACCACAGCCGTCAGAACGTCTTGTCAATCACGCCGGAAGTGTGGAGCGAACCCGCGATCGGTCTGTGGTCACCGCTGCGAGCGAACCACCGACGGACGCTGGCACCAGAGTTACGAGGGCGCTGGTGGGGCAGTCGTGACCGAAACGGCGAGAACGATGGCGAAAAGCAGGCTGAGAACCCCGATAGCCGGGGGCCAGCCCGAGACGTCCGCGATGGTGCCGACGACGCCGGCCACAGCCAGGACGGCGATCGTCCGGTCGCGTCCGTATCGGTCCGATAGCCAGCCCGCGATCGGTTGGGACACCGCTCCGATTGCGAAAAAGAGCGCGAAAAGCAGATTCGCGCGCGTCTGGCCGACGCCGTGGCGCTCCAGGAATATCGTCGGCAGGAACGCCATCGCGACCACGCCGACGAACTCGACGAGCGTCATCATCAGCGTCGTCCGAGAATGTCGGGTCAGGAGCGCCGAAAGGAGGTCGGTATCGAAGAGCTCGGGCATGGATTCCGATGGACGCTGTGGCTCGAGCGACCGCGTCCCGCGTACGAACGCGACTGCCACGATAGCGACACAGACCGACCCGAGAACGACCGTCTCCCGCCACCCATACCGGAGGCCAACGAGTGCGGCGCTGGCCGGGGCGGCGACGCCGGCGAGCTGCCCGCCAGTTCTGTGAAATCCGATCGCCCGCCCGACCGGGCCACCCGTCCGGTCCAACAGCGTCGTGGCCGGGTTGTAGTAGATGCCGGCGCCGGCCCCTATCGCCGCGACGGCGATGGCGAAGACGGCGAACACCGGGGCACCGGCCACCCCGAGGGTGGCCAGCGCAGTGAGCAGAAGCGCAGCGGTCACGACAGTTCGTTCACCGTACCGGTCGGCAAACACGCCGCTCGGAACCTGTACTAGCGCGTAGAGGACCCACATTCCGGTGAGTCCGAGACCGATGGTCCCCCGCGAGACACCGAACGCCGAGATGATTCCGGGTACGATAGATCCGACGAGCACCTGACAGAATCGGACGCCGAAGTACGCCCCGATACAGACAGCGAGCGTCCGGTGTCGTTGACCCCATTTCGACGGGGTCAGCAGTGCTCTCAGGGGGTCCATGGCTTTCGGTGTGTGGAGGCTATGAGCGGTCGAGCCCCAGAGGGGAACGTCCTACGGCTTCCGGCAATACGCTCACGATCGAGCGTCGAGGAAAGGCGCCGAGGCAGGAGGCAGTGAAATGGGCGGAGTGGAAGGGCAGACTGGATATTTCGAGGGCGGCAGGCTCAGCAGACCCACGTCCGTCGTGAGGGGTCGGGAGTCAGCGGAGGCCGGCGGCTTTATGTCCCGGTCGACCCTACGCTCGGCCATGTCCACGAAAGCAAAACTGGTGTTCGTACTGGCGTTCGTCGTGATGATCTACTTCCTGGTCGGCGGCGACAGCGAGCCGGTCGAGGTGTCCGTCGAGTCCGACGAACAGTAACCCTTTCTGCTCCCTCGTGGAGCGAACCACTTACCCGCGTACCAGCCCTCCCTCCAGCCATGTATGGGGTCGTCACGCGGAACGCCGAGGAGGTCGAGTGGCCGGCGTTCGACCGCGGGTTCTACGAGGTGAAAGACGTGACCGGTCGGGCGGCCGAACCGCTGTCCGAGGCGGTCAACATGGTCTCCTGTTTCGGGGACAACGCCGCCGGTGAGTCCAGTCCCGAACTGGTGCCCGTCGACGACGAGGGGAACCGCGCCACGCGCGACCAGCCGTACTTCGACTGGGCGTACATCTGCCCAACCCACGAGGGGTACCGCGAGGGGCTGCTCGAAACCATCGAGGACTGCGCCGTCGTCAACGACGACGTACGCCTCGACGACGTTGGGTTCCCGCGTGCGGGGTACTGTCGCTGTGACCGCTGCGACCGGCTGTACGCCGACAGCGAGTACGAGGACCGGTTCGACTGGCGCGCCTCGGTCATCAACGAGTTCGTCCGGGAGGCCGCCGAGCGCATCCCCGGGAAGACGTATCTCACGCTCTATCCGGACCCGTATCCGGGCCACCTGTTCGAGCGAGCGGGGCTGGAGCCGGGCGTGCTCTCGGCCCACGTCGACGAGTTCGTCGTCCCGCTCTACGATACGAGCTACGGGACAACCTACTGGCTCGAAACTATCGCCTCCGGGTTCCAGGACCTCCTCGGCTGGTCGCCCGAAACCCCGGATTCGGGAACTCCGTTCTCCATCGAACTCTACGCAGTCGAAGTCGACGTGGAGAACCTCGTCCACGCGACGGAGGTGGCCGATGCATACGCGAACGACGTGTTCTTCGGCTACGACGCCAGCAACGCACAGGCCGCGGTGCGCCGGAAGAAGGCCGACGAGCAGGACGGCGTCAGTCACGGGTGAGCGTCACCGGACCTGT
The DNA here is from genome assembly GCF_036626355.1 of Halolamina sp. Lineage (GTDB taxonomy): Archaea > Halobacteriota > Halobacteria > Halobacteriales > Haloferacaceae > Halolamina. Next base: position 73,613 of record NZ_JAZKRY010000001.1, read on the forward strand.
CAGTTGCCAAAAGCCCTACCCACAGCCGGCCCGAACGACGAGTCATGTACAAACAGATCCTGCTCCCCGTCGAGGAGGATACGGAGTCGAGCGAGCTCCTCCACCACGCCAGCGAAATCGCCCACTGGGCCGAGGCGGAGGTCCAAATCCTCTACGTCGCAAACACCAATCGCGACAGCGTCACCCTCACTGACCGCAACGTCGTCGATGCACTCCTCGAGCGCGGCGAGGATATCGTCGAGGAGGCGGGAGCGCTGCTCGACTCGCTGGGCGTCGAGTACAGTACCGACGTGGTCCAGGGCGTGCCGGCCGAGACCATCGTCGACTACGCCGAGCGCTACGAGTTTGACCTCGTCGCGATGCCGACCCACGGGCGTGAGGGGCTCTCGCGCTACCTGCTCGGAAGCGTCACCGAGAAGGTGGTTCGCCTCTCCAGCGTTCCGGTGTTGACCGCGCGCGATGGCGACAAGGTCGAGTTCCCGTACGAGTCGCTGCTGGTCCCCACTGACGGCAGCGACTCGGCGCGCCGGGCGGCCGACCACGCGGTGGCGTTCGCGGACGCACTCGACGCGACCGTTCACGCGCTGTCGGCCACCGACAACTCGGTGCTGGCGAACGTGGAGGAAGCCCTCGACGGCCGGGCCGAGAAAGAAACCGCCAAGGAGGCCGTCGGTTCCGTCGTCGAAATGGCCGAGGGGGACGGCGTCGAGAACGTGGAGACACACATCCAGGCCGGCGTCCCCGACGAGGTGATTCTCGGGTACATCGACGAGCACGATATCGGCGCCGTGGTGATGGGGACGACCGGTCGCAGCGGCGTCGACCGGGTGCTGCTCGGTAGCGTCGCGGAGAAGACCGTTCGCTCGGCGCCGGTGCCGGTGATCACCGTCGGCGGGGAGTAGCCGACCCGACCTGCGAAAGACCCCGAGAGCGCCAGGCTGCAGTTTCTCCGTGGTGCTCGAGAGGCGGGGGACAGAACTCCGCCAGCAGGCAGGCCCCTCGCGGGAACCCACAAAGCTTCATAGCTCCGCTCGGAACGCCGGGTCATGCACCCTGAGGAGGGCGTCGAGGTTACGGCCTCACCGGCAGTAGCCGACGACGCGGGCCGGCGAGCGCTTGTCGCTCTCGTCGGCGTTACACTCCTCTCACTGGTCGTTCGCCTCCAGAGCCTCGGCGCTCGAACGTTCCACTGGGACGAAGGCCGAGTGGGCTACTGGATCCTTCGCTATCACGAAACCGGCCGGTTCAGCTATCGACCGATCATCCACGGTCCGTTCATCCAGCACGTCGACGCGCTGCTGTTCCACGTCGTGCCGGCGACGGATTTCTGGGCGCGGGTCCCCGTTGCCGTGATCACGGCCGCACTCCCGCTCTCGGCCTGGCTGCTCCGGCGCCATCTCGACGAGGTCGAACTGGTGTCCCTGGGACTGCTGCTGACACTCGACCCACTGCTACTCTACTACTCGCGGTTCATGCGTTCTGACGCGCTGGTGGGCACGTTCGCGTTCGTCGCCTTCACGCTCCTCGTGCGGGCGTTCGACACCCGGCGCCCGCGGCTCGTCTACCCGGCGGTCGTCTCGTTCGCGTTCGCCTTCGGCAGCAAGGAGAACGCGCTGGTGTACGTGCTCTGTCTGCTCGGCGCGGGCGCGCTCGCCTACGACCACCAGCTCGTCCGAGCGGCAACGCGGGAGATCGGTGCGTTCGACCGGCTCAAAACCGATCTGACGGCGACCCGCTCTTGGCTCGACGACGCCTCGGGCGAGACACCGTCAGCGCTCTGGCTCGCTGGCGTGTTCTCCGGAGCGACACTCGCGTTCCTGGCGGTCATCGTCCTGCTGTACGCCCCACGACCCGACATCTGGACGGCGCTCGACGGGCCGCGACAGTTCGCGAACGTCGTCGATTCGGCGACGGTCGAGGCCGGAAACAGGTTCGTCGAAGGCTGGGTCGAGACCGGTCACCGCGAGCATCCCTACGTCGCGTTCCTCCACGATATGCTCGAGACGCTCCTCTACGGCTCGGCCGTCGTGCTCACACTGGCTGTCGTGGGCTTCGTCGTCGACGGCTACGGGGGAGATGGCCGCATCCTCGTCGCGTTCACCAGCTACTGGGGCGCGGTGAGTATCATCGGCTACCCGATCGCGACCGACATCCAGGCGCCCTGGGCCGCGTTCCACGTCGTGCTCCCACTCACCGTTACGGCCGCTGTCGGTGTCGCGGCGCTCGTCCGACTCGTCGAACGCGGCGTCGCGACGGACGACCGGGCCACCGTTGCCCTCGCCGCGCTGGTGCTGACCGGCGCTGCCGCAGGCATCGTCGTCGCCAACGGGGACTACTGGAACAGCGCCGCCGAGGAGGACCGGAAGGTGCTCCAGTGGGCTCAGCCAGAAAACGAGCTGAAGCCAACTCTCGCCGTCGTCGACGCCGTCGTGCGGAAGAACGAGGGTCGGGACGTGCTGTTCTACGCCGGCGACGACGACCGGTTCCACGTCGCCAACGAGTCGAGTCTCGACCAACCCCCACCGGGCGGTCCCTCGTGGCACAGCCGCCTCCCGCTCCCGTGGTATCTCGAACGCGCCGGGGCAACCGTCACCTCGACGCCGGCTGAGACAACCGCCACCGAAGCGATGAGTGATGCGCCAGCCGTCGTTATCGCCGCCGCCGAGGACCGGGATGCGCTCGAATCGCGGCTGGAGGGGTACGCCGTTGCCGAGCACCGGTTCAAGCTCTGGGGCGAGGGCATCGTCGTCTTCGTCGACCGGGACGCGATACGCGAGGCGGGCCTCGAGCCGTCGGCGCTCTGAGCCGCCGAGGCGATACGCTACCGGCCATCTACGGCGTAGATACTCACGAACGTGGTTACACTCGTCCCGGCAAAACAACGTTTATCCACATACATCCGGAATCCTCAGCCATGTCCGTTACGCTGCCCGGTCCGACCGTCGGCGTCGTCGGCGGCGGCCAGCTCGGCCGGATGCTGGGCGAGGCCGCATCGCCGCTCGGCGTCGACGTCGTCGTGCTGGACCCGACGCCCAACTGCCCGGCGTCACGAGTTGCCGAACAGATCGACGGCGAGCTCGACGATCCCGAAGCTGTCCGGGAACTCGCGGCACGCGCCGACGTGCTGACCTACGAAATCGAGACGGCTGACCCGGCGCTCCTCCGGGAGGTGCGCGCCGAAACCGGCGTGCCAGTTCATCCCGAGCCAGAGACGCTGGCGATAACGGGCGACAAACTGCGGGAGAAGGAGGCACTCGCCAGCGCCGACATCCCCGTCCCCGCGTTCGTCCCCGCCGACTCCGCCACAGCCGCCGAATCGGCTGTCGAGCGCTTCGACGGTGCGATGCTGAAAGCTCGAAAAGGCGGTTACGACGGCCGGGGCAACGAACCCGTTACCGACGTCGAAGCCGCCGAGCACGCGCTGACGACCGTCGGCGGCGATGCCGTCGCCGAGGAACTACTCGACTTCGAGCGCGAGCTCGCGGCTATCGGCGTCCGTGGCGCCGACGAGGAAACACGGGTGTTCCCCGTCACCGAGACGATCCACGAGGAGGAGATCCTGCGGGCGACCGTGTCGCCACCTCGGGTCGACGAAGTCACGCAGGAGCGCGCACGCGGGGTGGTCACCGATACGCTCGCGGAACTGGACGGCCGCGGTGTCTTCGGCATCGAACTGTTCGAGACGGCAGACGGGGAGATTCTCGTCAACGAAATCGCGCCGCGACCCCACAACTCCGGTCACTGGACCATCGAGGGCGCCGCCAGTTCCCAGTTCGAGCAGCATCTCCGTGCAGTGCTTGGCTGGCCGCTCGGGCCGACAGAGCGAGTTGGGCCGACGGCGTCTGCAAACGTTCTCGGTGACGTCTCCGCGCCTGAACCGGCCGAACTCCACGGCGTCGACGCGGTGCTCGACCATCCCGATGCGAGCCTCCACTGGTACGGAAAGCGGGAGGCCCGACCGCTTCGGAAGATGGGGCATCTGACCGTCGTCGAGCGGGACGCTGCGGCGAACAGTGACAGGGCGGAGGAGGCCGCCGCCGAAGCCGACGCTGCCCTCGACGCCCTCGACATCGCCGAATCGCTGCGTGACGAACTCACGTTCACTGACTGATCAACGACCGTCGACCCGCCACACCATGCCCACTGTCACTGACCTCATCGACCGACTCGAATCGGACGCTACGGCGAACCGCACGACTGAAACGACCCCGGACGTCGGGATCATCATGGGTTCTGATTCGGACCTCGACACCATGCAGGGCGCGTTCGACGCCCTGGACGCACTGGGCTTCGCTGAGCAGACGAACCACGCCGAGTCGCCGGAGGGCCGGTTCAGCTACGAGTCCTACGTGGTTTCGGCCCACCGCACGCCCGATCTGATGTACGCCTACGCGGAGACGGCCGAGGCGCGCGGCGTGGACGTCCTGATCGCTGGGGCGGGCGGGAAATCCGCTGACCTGCCGAACATGACTGCCTCGATCGCGTTCCCGCTCCCCGTCGTCGGCGTCCCCGTCCAGGAGAAATCCGTCGACTCCGTCATCGGGATGCCCACGGGCGCGCCGTTGACTGCCGTCGATGCCGGGAAATCGTACAACGCGGCGCTCTCGGCCGCCCAGATGCTCGCCCGAGAGCACGACGAGCTCCGCGACCGGCTCGTCGACCTGCACGAGGAGCGCCGTGAGGGCGTCGCCGACGTCTCTACGGCGCTCCACGACCTCGGCGTGAACGGATTCCGGGACCGACAGCGCCAGTGAGAGATGTCCCGCGTTAGCGCGCTCGCTCGCGCACGGAAATGAACGCTTAAGAGCCGTGGGGGCAAACCGACGGACGTTACGGAGAACCCGTCATGAATCCATGGATAGCTATCGGCGCTCTGGCGCTCGTGGGCATCGGCATCCCTATCGGTATGATGGCGGTGTCGGCGCTCCTTCGTCCCAGCGTGCCTGAACAGGGGAAACAAGCCGTCTACGAAAGCGGCGAGATCCCGACGGGGACGACGCGCATCCGGTTCAACATCCAGTACTACATGGTTGCGCTGCTGTTCGTCGTCTTCGACATCGAGACCGTCCTCATCTTCCCGTGGACGG
>NZ_JAZKRY010000002.1:0-71490 GCF_036626355.1 Halolamina sp.
GAGGCTCGCCTGTGGCCGTCACGTCGGCAAGGGGGCTGGTTGCGAACCCGACAATATCCGCGGGCGTCCCTTCCTCGTCGTCGCCTATCGCGACCTGGTCGACCTGCTGCTGGGTACCACCGCGCTGGGGATGGCCATCGTCTGGACGTTCGGCTTCCTTGGGCTGGCGGGAATCCCGTTCAATCAGGTGATGATCGCGGTGCCGCCGCTGCTGCTCGCGGTCGGTATCGACTTCGGAATCCACTCGGTGAACCGCTACCGCGAGGAGCGAGAGACCATCGAGGCCGCCGGTACTGAAAGCGCCGCGGCGCCCGACGAGGCGATGTCCGTCGCCTCGCGGCAGTTACTTGTCGCGTTCGCCATCGTCACCGGGACGACCGTCATCGGCTTCCTGTCGAACTTCACGTCCAACCTGGTCCCCATCCGGGATTTCGGCCTCGTCGCTGCCGTCGGCATCCTGTTTACGTTTTTCGTGTTCGGGGTGTTCCTTCCGGCGGCGAAACTCCAGATCGACCGGCTCCGGGAATCGTACCCGATTCCGACGTTCTCGACCCGCCCGCTGGGTAGCGAGGGCACCGCGCTCGGCTCGGCGCTGATGGTCGGTATCGGCATCGCGCGACGCGCGCCGGCGGTATTCCTGCTCGCGATGCTCCTCTCGTCGGCGATGCTCGGCGGCTACGCGACGGGGATCGACACCTCGTTCAGCCAGCGTGATTTCCTGCCGCCCGAGGAGACGCCCGACTACCTGCAGGGACTGCCCGAGCCGTTCCGACCGACAGAGTACGCCGTCGTCTCCCAGCTCAACTTCCTGGAGGACAACTTCGCGGCGACCCAGGGCGGGTCGACGACGGTGTACTGGGAGACACGGATGGAGCGGGATACGGCGCTAGAGGAGATCCACCGTGCTAACAGCGACCCGCCCGAGTCGTTCGTGAGCGAGAACCGCCGGGCGGAGTCGACGAGCGTCCTGAGCGTGCTGGAGACGTTGCAAGCCCGGGACCCCGCCTTCGCCAGCCTGGTCGCGCGTAACGACCGGAACAGCAACGGCGTCCCAGATCGCAACCTCGGGGAGATCTACGACTACATGCTCTCCTCGCCGCTCCGAGCAGAGACGCTACGCTATCTCGATGAGGACCGCCGAAGCACCCGCGTGGTCTACAGTCTCGACGCCAGTGCCCAGAACGACGAGGTGACCGCCGACACCCGCACCGTCGCCGAGCGGTTCCGCGGCGACGCCACCGCGACCGGTGGAACAGTCGTGTTTAGCGCCGTCTCGGACCTGATTTTCCAGTCGGCGGTACTCAGTCTCGCCGTCGCGCTGGCCGGGACGGTGGTCTTTCTCGTCATCGCGTACTGGCTGCTCGAGGGTCGGCCCCTGCTTGGAATCGTCAACACGGTGCCCATCGTCGTCGCCGTCGCTGCTGTCGCGGGGTCGATGCGGGCCGCCGGCATCCCGTTCAACGCGTTCACGGCTACCATCCTCGCACTCACCATCGGGCTCGGAATCGACTACTCGGTCCACGTCGTCCACCGGTTCCTCGACGAGCGCGCAGAGCACGGACGCTGGCTCGCGCTCGAGCGCACGCTCCGCGGGACTGGCGGCGCGCTCGCGGGCAGTATGCTCACGACGGTGTCCGGTATCGGCGTGCTCGTGCTGGCGGTGCTTTCGGTCCTCGGACAGTTCGGGATCCTGACCGCGCTCTCGGTGTTCTACTCGTTCATCGCCTCCGTGGTGGTGCTGCCATCGGCGCTGGTCCTCTGGGACCGATACGTCTCCGAGGACGCCGACACGCCGCTCACACCGACCGCTCGAGGGCGCTGAGCTGTCGGGGACTGGACGACATCGCTAACTACTGGCCCCGAGCCACCTCCGCCATGAGCCGTGAACGACAGACAGACTGGGATCGCACACGTGTGTGCGCTTCGGCGAGGTCTCACCGGCCCAGCGTAGTTGACCCGCCGCGCTCGAATCAGTTCCGCGGCGACTGCGACGACTAATGGCCCGCGCCGCGTTTGGCCCGCTGCTCGCTGCGGCACTCTGGGGCGGCATGTACGTCGTCAGCAAGTGGGGGTTCGCGGTCGTGCCACCCCTTACGCTTGGCTTCCTCCGCGTCGCGCTCGGCGGTATCGTCCTCTACGCGATAGTGCGGGCGAACGGCGACAAGGGCGGCATCGACGCTGACGATTATCGGGGCTTCGCGGTCCTCGGGGCGTGGGTAGCTGCTACCATCGCTACGCAGTTCCTCGGCACCGAACTCACGAACGCGAGCCAGGGCTCGCTCCTGACGATTCTCACTCCCGTGTTCACGGTTGCACTGGGTGCCGCCGTCCTCGGCGAGCGTGTCGGCGCCCGGAAACTGGTCGGTATCGCCATCGCGCTCGCCGGAACGGTCGTCGTGCTCGCCGGGCAGTACGATCTCGCCGCGCTCATCGCTGGAACCGGCGGGAGCCTCGTCGGCGTGTTCCTGTTGGTCGTCGCGAGCCTCTGCTGGGCCGGCTACACCGTCTGGGGGCTACCGCTGGTCCGGCGCTACTCCGGGCTCACGGCGGCGACGTACTCGACGCTCGCGGCGATTCCGATGCTCACGCCGCTCGCCATCGTCGAACTGTCTCTCGACCCGCCGCCGCTCGCCGGACTGCTGGCGCCGCGGGCGATTTTCGTTGTCCTGTATCTCGGCCTCGCTGCGACGGCCGCGGCGTGGGTGCTCTGGTACCGAGGGCTGGAGACACTGCCCGCCGACACTCAGGCGTTCTCGGCGCGCTCGGCGATCATCGACGCCGCCGTTTCGGTCCATCCGCCCCAGACGAAGCCGGCGCCGACGATGATGGCCCAGGAGAGGTAGGTGAGAATCATCCCCGCGTAGACGCCGGGCAGGCCGTAGCCGAGCGTGATGCTGAGCAGGTAGGAGGCCCCGACCATGAACACGAACGCCCCGACCAGCCGCGCGTAGAACGGTGTGCGGGTGTCGCCCGCGCCACGGAGCGTTCCTGCCAGCGGGAAAAACACCGCGAAAAACGGCATCGAGACGGCGAATACGCGCGTGAACGTGACGGCCTGTCGCTGTGTCGTCAGGTCGCTCGTGAACACCCGGACGAGCGGCCAGGCGCCAGCGAACATCACGACGCCGGCCCCGGTCAGAAGGAGCAGACTGAGCCCGAGAAGCGATTTCGCGTTCGCCCGGGCCGCGACCGGCTCCCCCTCGCCCAGCGTCTGGCCGACGACGATGCTGGTGACGGTGCTGACGGAGCGATAGATCGGACCGGTGAGCTGCTGGTAGATGCGCCGGCTGATGTGGTAGGCCGCGTTGGCCTCCGTCCCGAACAGTAGCAGTATCGCGTTGAACGGGAAGTTCGCGAGCGATGAACTCATCCCCTCTGCGAACGTCGGCAGGCTCACCGCGACCACCTGTTTGGCGATGGTGAGGTTGCGCGAGAAGTTGAGCGACAGGACCGTTCGCGAACTGGCGATCGCTGCGGTGACCGTCACAGCTTCCGCCGCTCGACTGATCGCCGTCGCGAGCCCGACGCCGACGATTCCCAGCTCGGGGGCGACCCAGAGGCCCAGGCCGAGGGTAACCGTCAGCACCGCGTTCAGGAGGTTCGTCCCGCCGTTGAGTATCATCGGCGTGCGTGTGTCGCCGGCGCCCTGCAGCGCACGCGCACCGACGAGCCCGACGATGCGCATCGGCGCGATGCCGAAGACGAACGTCAGATAGAGCCCCCCGAGCCGGGCGACTTCGGGCTCCGCGCCGAGGAGCGCGATGAGCGGCGCGCCGAAGAAGAACCCGACGGCGACCAGCGGCAGCCCACAGAACGCCCCGAGGACGAGTGACTGCGTAATCGCCGTATCGCGGGTCACCTGGGCACCCCGACCGGTGTCCTGACTCGAGAGCGCGATCGCCCCGGAGCCGAGGCCGAGGCCCACACGGAGCGGCACCTGTGCGTAGAGGTCTGCGAGCCCGACAGCGGCGACGGCGGCCGGCGAGAACAGCCCGGTGACGATGATGTCCACCGTCCGCATCAACGTCGTGAACGTGTGCTGGACGGAGATGGGCCACCCGAGGCTGATCGCCCGTCGCCAGACCGTTTTCGTCCGTGACCCAAGCAGCGCCATCCAGGTGGGGAGACGAGACTGGGGCCTAACAAAACACTGATAGGAGCAAAGCAGACGAGCACCCGTCCCCAGGCCCCGGTCGGACGCGTCCCCTCCTCAGTCCGACCGCTCTCTTTTGACGACTTCGGTAATCACGGCCTCCCAGTCCGGCTGCTCGGGGCCGTTCCGGCAGTCCCAGCCTCCCTCGACGTCGATGTCGCTGTCGTATGCGCGCCGGAGAAGGTCCTTCAACTCGGCCTGGAACTTCGCTTCGGATTCGAGGGGCGTCTCGTCGGGCGCCACTACAGCCTCCCCCCTCGATGCCTCGTTGGGCCCGTCGTCGACGCGACACTGACGGGGAGATGGCTCCCTGCAGCGGTGGTTGCTCGACAGCGTCCGTGTCTGGCTCCCTCGGTGGAGAACGCCAGTGAGTCAGCCGACACAGATGAGTGCGTGGTAACCATTGGTCGTTGTTCTTCGGTACATGCTCCCGGCGGGTGAGATTGCCCACTGATAATACAGATTATTTAAATAGTCACCGGGTCGCCAATCGCGTCACGACGAGATCAGCGTGTTCGAGATGAGCCGGCGATAGCCCCGTTTGAGCCGGGAGGAGAGTGACTGTTGGGTGATGCCGAGTTCGTCGGCGATCTCCGCGAGCGTCGTCTCCCGCGGCGAGTTGAAGTAGCCACGCTCGTACGCTAGCGCGAGCGCCTCCCGCTGGGTCTCTGTCAGTTCGTACCCCTCGCCCTGGACTGGAAGCAGTGCGTGGATCGCGGTGATCTCGATGGGGATCTCGTGGTCCTGGCACTCCGTCCGGAACTCACTGATCGCCTCACGGCTCTCCCCCCGAACCTCGAACCTCCAGCCGACGGTCCGCCCCACGCCCGAGAGCACGGCGATGTTGGATTTGGCCAGTGCACTCAGAATCCCGAAATACTCCTCTTCCCATTCCGCACGCATGAGGTACTCGTCATCGACGTCGTCGATGAGTTCGATATTGATGACGCCCGCGTGGGTCTCGAACGCGTTCTCGATATCCTTGGTCTCCGCGCCACGGACCCAGAAATACGGGATGACCAGCGACTCGTGTGGGATGAGTCGCTCCAGTTCAATTGTCACCTCCGGCAGGTTCTCGAACACCGTCCCCAGTGGGAACTCGTCGGCCGACGTCGTGAACTCCATCACTGTCGCCATAGAGCACGAGAGGGGAGCCAGGAAAGTAACCTACGGGGGTGGATGTCAGGGAGATAACGGGGCGTGCCTCGTCGCCCGATACCGTCCCGCCCGTCCGAACCGCATCGGCCGTGTCGGTGGAACCGGGCAGGCCAAGTGACCCCGCATCAAGGTGGGGACATGGAACTGTTCGGCACTGCCGGTATTCGTGGCGACGCCCGGCGAACCGTGACTCCCTCGCTCGCCCTCAAGGTCGGCCAGGCCGCCGGCGCCGAGGCCGTCGACGCTTCCAGCGCAGGTGAACCAGTCGAGTTCGTGGTCGCTCGCGACGGGCGCGTGACAGGTGAGGCACTGGTGGCCGCGATGGTCGCGGGCCTCCAGTCGGCTGGCGCTGAAACGGTCGCCATCGGACAGGCAGGCACGCCCGCACTGGCCTACGCCAGCCAGGGTCGCTACGGCGTCGCGGTCACGGCTTCGCACAACCCGCCCACCGATAACGGTATCAAACTGTTCCGCGACGGTATCGAGTACAGCGGCGACGCCGAGGCACGGATCGAGGAGCGCGTCGCCGGCGACGAGGGACCGACCGAGTGGGACGAGTGGGGGTCCGGCAGGAACACCGAGGCGCTCCCTCCGTACCGCGACGCCGTCGTCGAGTACGCAAGTGGGCTTGGTGCGCCGCTCGACGGACTCGAGATCGTCGTCGACTGCGGCAACGGGATGGCGTCGACGACGACGCCCGTCGTGCTCCGCGAACTCGGTGCCTCGGTGGTGACGCTGAACGCCAACGTCGACGGCCACTTCCCCGGACGGGAGAGCAAGCCCACGGCGGAGACACTGGCCGACTGTATCGCCTTCCTGGAGGAGCACAACGCCGACTTCGGAATCGCTCACGACGGCGACGCCGACCGCATCGTCATCCTCGACGAAGATGGAGCGCTCGTCCACGAGGACACGGTGCTCGCGATGCTCGCCGAGGAGTACACCCGGGAGAGCGACGCTCCCGACCGGGTTGTGGTGACGACGCCCAATGCCTCCGCGCGAATCGACGAGCGGGTTCGGGATGCCGGTGGTCGCGTCGAGCGCGTGGCGCTGGGCTACCTACACGACGGTATCGCCGAGGCTCGCGAGGAGGGCGGCACCGTCGTGTTCGCCGCGGAGCCGTGGAAACACGTCCACACTGCCTTCGGCGGGTGGATCGACGGCATCACTTCGGCGGCGGTGCTTGCCCGTTTGTTCGCGGAACGCTCGCTGACCGAGCGACGCGAACCCATCAGTGAACGACCGTACCGCAAGGTGAGTGTCCCCTGTCCCGACGAGCAGAAAGCCGATGCGATGGCGGATCTCGCCGAGTCGTTGCCGCCGGCGTTCCCGGAGGCGACCGTCGACGACGAGTACGGGGTTCGCCTCGAACTTCCCGACGCGTCGTGGCTGTTGGTGCGTCCGAGCGGAACGGAGCCGTATCTCCGCATCTACGCCGAGAGCGACGATGTCGATGCGCTGGTTGAGGAGGCGCGCGGCGTCGTCGAGAACGCCATCGAGAACTGAGTGTCGCGTTTTCGGTTAAGTTGGTTTCAGTAGCGGCCCCGCTGCTTGTCCACTGCCCTGGCTGCTGGGTGGGGCTGTGTACCGCTGACCGGAGAGGCCCGAATACCACAGGTTGGACCCCGAAACGACGACTTTATGGGTCGTTCGCGGCAGGATGAACCAACGATGCGTACAAAGCTCGACCGACGAACGTTTCTCGGAGGCACTGCTGGCGCCGCAGTAACCGGACTCGCAGGCTGCACCGGTGGTGGCGGTGGCAACGACGAGACGACGAACGTCGGGATGGTGTATGCTCTCGGCGGCCTCGGCGACAAGGCGTTCAACGACATGGCCCATACCGGCATCCAGCGCGCTGAGGAGGAACTCGACATCGAGTACTCCAACACCGAGCCCGAGAGTCAGAGTGAGTTCGAGACGATGCAGCGGCAGTTCGCCAGCTCCAGCGACCCGACCTACGAGCTGGTCGCCTGTATCGGCTTCGCACAGACGAGCGCGCTGGAGACCAACGCCGAAGAGTTCCCCGACCAGAAGTTCATGCTGGTCGACAGCACGCTCGACGCCGACAACGTCGCCTCCTACGTGTTCAAGGAAGAGCAGGGTTCGTTCCAGGTCGGCCATCTCGCCGGCCTGCTGACGACCCGCGAGTTCAGCCACGAGGGGAGCTACGGCGGCTCCGATACGACGTTCTCCACGAACTCCGAGAAGACGACCGTCGGCTTCGTCGGCGGGAAGGAGAACCCGCTCATCAAGAAGTTCGAAGCGGGCTTTATGGCAGGCGCCCACCACGTCGACGAGAATATCGAGGTGCGCCGCGCCTACGCCGGCTCCTGGAACGACCCCTCGAAAGGAAAAGAGATCGCCGACTCGATGTACAACGAGGACGCCGACGTCGTCTACCACGCTGCAGGCGGCACTGGCAGCGGCGTCTTCAAGTCCGCCGCCGAACGCGGCAGTCTCGCAATCGGCGTCGACAGCGACCAGTCACTCGAGAACGATGCCAGCCACGCCATCGTGGCGAGCATGGTCAAGCACGTCGACACCGCCGTGTTCAACGCGACAAAAAGCGTCGTCGACGACGCGTTCAACGGCGGCGAGATCACCGCACTCGGTCTCGAGAAAGACGGTGTCGAGGCCGTCATCGGCACCGAGTACGAGGGTGAGCTCCCCAGCGACATCACGGACGCCCTGGAGGAGTCACAGTCCGCAATCAACAACGGCGATATCGAGGTCCCGACCGACCCCGAGAACGCCTGAGCCCGATCTGCTCGCTCTCCCGGCAGTGCCGGGACGAACCACCCACTCTCTCAGAACTAGATGAGCGCCCCCGCGGTTGAACTCCGACGGATAACCAAGCAGTTCCCCGGCGTCCTCGCAAACGACGAAGTCGATCTCGCGGTCGAGCGCGGGAGCGTCCACGCGCTGCTCGGCGAGAACGGCGCGGGGAAAACCACCCTGATGAACGTCCTCTACGGGCTCTATCGCCCGACCGCCGGGACGGTCGTCATCGATGGCACCGAGCGGACGTTCGACTCGCCGCGCGATGCCATCGAGGCCGGGGTCGGCATGATCCACCAGCACTTCATGTTGGTCGAACCGATGACGGTCACCCAGAACGTCGTGCTCGGCAACGAGCCACGGAAGTGGGGTGGGCTCGCGGTCGACCGGAAGCGCGCTCGCGATGAGGTTGCGCAACTCGCTGATCGATACGGGTTCGATGTCGACCCCGAAGCTACGGTGGCGGAGGTCTCTGTCGGCGAGCAGCAGCGCGTCGAAATCCTGAAAGCGCTCTACCGTGGCGCAGACACGCTGATCCTGGACGAGCCGACGGCCGTGCTGACGCCCCAGGAGGTCGAGGAGCTGTTCGCGGTGTTCGAGGAACTCACCGAGGCCGGCAAGACGATTATCTTCATCACCCACAAGCTGAGCGAGGCGACCGGCGCCGCCGACGAGGTGACGGTGCTTCGTGACGGCAGGAACGTCGGGACCGTCGCGACCGACGAGGTGACCGGGGAGCAACTCGCGGAGCTGATGGTCGGCCGTGAGGTGCTGTTCGAGGCGGAGAAACCCCCGGTGGAAAGCAGCGGGGTCGGACTCGCGACCAGTGGGCTGGTCGTCGACGACGACCGCGGCGTCCGCGCTGTCGACGGTGTCGGGTTCCAGGTCGCCCAGGGCGAAGTGTTCGGAATCGCCGGCGTCGACGGTAACGGGCAGTCTGAGCTGGTCGAGGCGATAACCGGGATGCGCTCGCCAGAATCCGGGCAGGTGTTCCTCGGCGACGAAGCGGTCACCAGCGCCTCCCGACGGGAGCGCATCCGGAAGGGGATGGCGTACGTCCCGGAGGACCGCCAGGCCCGTGGGCTGGTGATGGCGTACGATCTCGTCGAGAACGGCCTCCTCGGAAGCCAGCACGACGGCGCGTTCGCGCCCGGCGGCCGCATCAACTGGGACGGTGCGGACCACCACGCCGCGGATATCATCTCCGAGTACGACGTCCGCCCGCCAGACACCGACGCGACGGCGAACGCCCTTTCTGGGGGGAACCAGCAGAAGTTCATCGTCGGCCGGGAGTTCGGGCGCGACCCGGAGGCGGTTGTCGCCGCCCATCCGACTCGGGGGGTGGACGTGGGAAGCGTCGAGTTCATCCACGAACAGCTGCTTGCACTCCGGGAGACGGGAACGGCGGTGCTGCTCGTCTCCTCGAAACTCGACGAGGTGCGGAGCCTCTCGGACCGCCTCGCCGTGATCCACGACGGCGAACTGATGGCTATCGTCGACCCGGAGCGGGTCACCGAGGAACAGCTCGGCCTCCTGATGGCCGGCGAGCATCCCGAGACGATTCCCCGACCGGACGGGATTTCGGACGAGAAGCCAGCGTCGGCGTCCACAGAGGAGACGGAGGGTGAGGCGTGAACACAGAGCGTCTCCCCGACTCGGTGACGAGCGTTCTCGGGCGGCTGGTCGATGCCTCCGTAGGCGAACGGCTGGTCGTCAGCCTCGCCGCAGTGCTCGCCTCCGTGCTCATCGGCGGCGTCGTCACGGTGGTCGCGGGACTGGTCGCTGCGTGTAGCACGCCGACGTTCGGCCCCTCATGCTACAACCCATTCGCAGTGTACGAGTATCTCTTCCTCGCACCGCTCTACAGTTCGTTCAACTTCGGCATTATGGTCGAGCAGACCTCGCTGCTGCTGTTCACCGGACTGGCCGTCGCCGTCTCGTTCCGCGCGGGGCTGTTCAACATCGGGACGCAGGGCCAACTCGTCCTCGGCGGGCTGGCAGCGGCGCTCTCGGCTGTCGCCGTTGGCCCGTTGATCCCGTCGGGACCGGTCGGTGGAGCACTCATCGCGCTCGTCGCGCTGCTTTCCGGCGCGGTCACGGGTGGGCTGTTCGCGGCAATTCCGGGCGCGCTGAAAGCCTACAGCGGCGCCAACGAGGTCATCACGACGATCATGCTCAACTTCGTCGCCAGCGACGTGGCCTTCTTCCTCGTCTCGACGTATTTCCAGAAACCCGGGAGCGGCTCCATCGAGACGCGGAACGTCCCCGACGCGGCGATGATCGGTCCCGGCATCGCACTCGCGATGGGGCTCGCCTTCGTCGCGTTCACGACGTATCTGCTCTGGGGCACCTCCTTTGGCTACGACCTGCGGACCGCGGGACTCCAGCCCGACGCGGCGAAGTACGCGGGCGTCAACGCCGAACGGATGGTGGTCGCCAGCATGACGCTCTCGGGCGCCATCGGCGGCGTCGGCGGTGCCATCTGGGTGCTGATGTCGGTCGGTCGCTGGGTGACCGGCGTGCCGCCGCTCGGCTTCGACGGGATCACCGTCTCGGTGCTGGCCAGCAACAACCCGCTGGGGGTGCTGCTCGCCGGCCCGCTGTTCGGCACCATGTCCGCTGGCAGCCTCTCGATCGACTTCCAACTCGGGGTACCCCGACAGCTCGTCGGCGTCATCCGCGGGCTGGTCATCCTCTTCGTCGCCATGCCGGAGTTCTTCCGCACGCTCGGTGCGCGCTGGGGGCTCGGCGGGGGTGTCCAATGAACGCGGGCAAGCGATTCGTGCTGGCAGCAACCGTGCTTCTGGTCGCTGGAGCGGCGGTGCTCGTCGAGTTCCTCTTCCCGGCCAGCCCGGTGAGCGAACTGATCCGCGTCGTCGACAGCGGCTACCTCGCCTCCGCGATTCGGCTCTCGGTTCCGATCGCGTTCGCCGCGCTCGGCGGTATCTTCGCGGAGAAAAGCGGCGTCATCAACATCGGGCTGGAGGGGCTACTTATCGTCGGCGCCTTCACCGGCATCGCCGTCTCCCACTGGCTCGGCGGCGAGACCGTCGCGGTCTTCCCGGGTATCGTGCTGTTCATCGCGCTGCTGCTCGCCCTTCTCGTCATGCTTGCGCTGCTGGGGCTCCTCGGTGATGGACTCCGAGAGATGGTGGTCCGTCTGGGTAGCGGCACGCTTGTCGCACTCCTGCTGGTGGGGCTCACGCTGGTGCTGACGGGAGCGGGCCAGT
Source organism: Halolamina sp. (assembly GCF_036626355.1). Classification (GTDB taxonomy): domain Archaea; phylum Halobacteriota; class Halobacteria; order Halobacteriales; family Haloferacaceae; genus Halolamina. The sequence goes on from NZ_JAZKRY010000002.1 coordinate 11,323, forward strand.
CGGCCGCCTGGCTCTCCTTCTACATCGCCGTGCTCGCGAGCGTGGCGCTCTCGCTGCTGTTTGCGGTCGTCACGATCGAGTACCGCGCGGACCAGGTCATCGCCGGGCTGGCCGTCTGGCTCATCGCGCTCGGTGCGGCGCCGTTCGCCAGCAACGTCATCTGGGGCGCCATCAACTCCCCAAGCGTCGACACGCTCGATAGCTGGGCGGTACCGGTGCTTTCTGAGTTCCCGACCATCGGCTCCATCCTCTTCGACGCCGACCCGACGGTGTTCATGCTGCTCGCGGCGACGCCGCTCTCGTGGTACGTCCTCCGGCGTACGTCGTTCGGCTACTGGGTCCGGGCGAGCGGGGAGAACCCCAAAGCGCTCGACACGGCCGGCATCGACGTGCGGCGAGTGCGCTACGCCGCGGTGCTCATCTCCGGTGCGTTCTCGGGTATCGGCGGCGCCAGTCTCTCGCTGGGCCAGATCGGACAGTTCATCGGCAGCGGCTCGACGATGGTCGCCGGCCGTGGCTGGATCGGCATCACGGCCTACCTCTTTGGCAACTACAACCCGCTGGGCGCGTTCGGCGCGTCCCTGCTGTTCGCCAGTCTCGACGCACTCCAGATCCGACTCCAGCAGCTCGGGTACGGCCTCCCGCCCTCGCTGGTCCAGACGATTCCGTACGTCACGGTGATTATCGTGCTCGCACTCGTCGGTCAGACTCGGATTCCGGAGGCCGCGGGCGACCATTACGACTCCGGCGAGGACTGACGCCCACGGAGGGGACGGACTTGCGTGCGGGGAGTTCCCGCGGGCACCGAACGACTATGCCTGTCCGGCCGGATTCCTGCAGTATGACAGACACGATATCCGCCAGGAAGTTCCACGAACGGACGAAACTCCCGCCAGACGACGGCTACGACCGACGGACTCCGGCCAACCTCCCACAGGACCACAAAGCGTACGTCGACCTGCCGAGGCAGCCGCTATCGGACCGTATCCGCCCGCCCCAGGTACCCGCGCTGGCCGCACTCTCCGACGGGAATCCCAACCCGGAATCCCCCGCCACCCGGACCGATATCGACCGCGAGACGCTCACCCAACTCTGCTACCACGCCGCCGGGATCACCAGCGTCCGTGAGGGAGAGCGAACGATCCGCTTCCGAGCGGCCTCCTGTACGGGCGCGCTCTATCACATCGACCTCTACCCCGTGGTCGGCGAGAACGGTCCCATTCCTGCCGGTGTCTATCACTTCGATCCGCTGACCTGCTCCGTGGACGTGCTCCGCGAGGGGGATTTTCGTGGAGTGCTCGCCGACGCATCGGGCCGACACGAACGCGTCGGCGACGCCCCGGTGACGTTCGTCACCACCTCGACGTGGTGGCGGAACGCGTGGAAGTACTCCGAGCGAACCTACCGTCACGCGTTCTGGGACTCCGGGACGGTGCTTGCGAACCTGCTCGCCGTCGCCCACGCACAGGACCTGCCGGCGGAGGCAGTGCTCGGCTTCGCCGACCAGCGTGTCGCGGCCCTGCTCGGTGTCGACATCGACGACGAGGCGCCACTGGAACTCGTCCCAGTTGGCGCCGGGAACCCTGCGCCCGAGGCGCGTGAGATGCCGAATCTCTCCCCGGAGACGGAGCCACTCTCCCCCAACCCGAAACAGTATCCACTCATCACGGAGGCTTATCGCGGGTCAGTGCTCGCCGACGGAGCGGCCGCTCGGGCATGGCGGGAGGCGGCGGCCGCTCCGAGAGAGCGAGCAACAGCAACGCACCCGACTGCGACACAGGGCAAGTCCATTCCGCTCGACCCGGTCGGCGACGACCGGGCGAGCAAGGCGCCGTTGCCGGTGTCGATCCGCCGCCGCCGCTCGCATCGGGAGTACGCGCCCACCCCGCTCAACTTCCGCAAGTTCTCGACGGTGCTTGACCGCGCGGTGCGGTCCCAGCCGCTCGACGCCACGCCCGGCGACGACCCGCTCGCACTGCTCGACTGCTACCTCATCATCAACGCCGTCGAGGGACTGGAGTCGGGGAGCTATCAGTACCACCCGGGAGCTGGGGAGCTGGAACAGCTCCGGAGTGGCCAGTTTCGCGAGGCGGCGACGCAGCTGGCGCTGAGTCAGGAGTGGGCCGGCGACGCCGCCGTCGGGGTTTACTTCATGGCCGACCTCGACGCCGTCGTCGGTCGGCTCGGCAACCGCGGCTACCGCGCAGCGCAGCTGGAGGCCGGCCTGCTGGGCGGGCGGCTCTATCTCGCGACGTACGCGCACCGCGACCTCGCCGGCCTCGGGCTGACGTTCCGTGACGACGCGGTGACCGAGTTCTTCGAGCCACGGGCTGCCGGGACGACGCCGATGTTTCACTACGTGTTCGGGCGGCCGGCCTGACCGCGAATCGGCAGCCGTCAACGGGGTGGCGCCGGACTGCAGGTTCTGTTCCCTGCTCGGGATAAATAAAGAGTTTTGCACCCCGGCGACGGAGGTTGGATAATGACCATACACGAGTACGACATCGTCGTCGTCGGCTCGGGCACGTCCGGCTGTTACGCCGCCGCCACGGCGGCGAAGGCCGGGCTGGACGTGGCCGTGGTGGAGCGGAAAGACGAGGAGGAGGCCGGCCACATCGCCTGTGGCGACGCGCTGAAAGGCGCGGATACGTTCCCCACGGCCATCCCCAAGTCCCGTATCGAGTCCGCCTTCACCAACACCGAGGTCGACCACGGGCGCTTCGAAATCCCCGCCCACGATAGCGTGCTCGACATCCCGGTACCGGGCGAACTCGCCGTCATCGACCGCTGGGAGTTCGGCCGACAGCTCATCAGCGCTGCCGAGGACGCCGGTGCGACGTTCCACTACGACACCGTCGTTACTGACGTGCTGCAGGAGGAAGACGACAGCCGCGTCTACGGCGTCCAGGGCAAGCGCAAGGGAGATGTCGTGGAGTTCCACGGCGACGTGACGATGGACGCCGCTGGCGCGCTCTCGGTGCTGCAGGACCACGCCGACTTCTCTGAGACGACGTTCGACAGCAACGTCTCCTACTCACAGTTCTGCTCAGCGTACCGCGAAATCGTCGAGGTGCCTGAACCTGTCGACTGGGACGACGCGCTGGTGTTCAAACCAACCGAGCGCGCATCCGGCTATCTCTGGTACTTCCCGCGCACGCCGACGACCATCAACGTCGGCCTCGGGTTCCAGATGAGCGAGGAGCCGATGAAGCTGGTCCAGGATCTGCGGAAGGACCTGCAGGAGCGCCCGGAGTTCGAGGGCGCCGAGGTCGTCGACAAACTCGGGGCTTCGCTTCCGACCCGCCGGCCGTACGACTCGGCGACGGCGCCGGGCTACATGGCCATCGGCGACGCGGCGGCGCTGGTCAATCCCACGACCGGCGGTGGTATCGCCGGTGCGGCCTACTCCGGGCAGTACGCTGCCGAGGAGGCCGTCGACGCGATCGAACGGGGCGACGTGAGCGAGCAGGCGCTCTGGCGCTACAACGAGCAAGTGATGGACCACTTCGGCGCCCGCTACGCCGCACTCGACGTGTACAACGTGCTCTCGACGGCCATCGACGTGGACGAACTCATGGAGCTACTGGCGGCGCTTCCCGGCGAGCAGGTCGCCGAAGCGCTCTACTCCGGCAAGACCGAGATGGGGCTGGGGCTGAAACTCAAGACCGCTATCGGCGCCGCGGGCTATCTGCCGAAGATCTGGAAGTTCTACAAGACCAAACAGCTCGCCGAAGAGATCCTCGACCATTACGAGTCGTATCCGGACCGCCCGTCGGTGCTCCCACAGTGGCAGGAGCAACGCGACGAGATCATGGAGCGGGTGTACCAGCGGACAGGCGCGGACCCGAAGTACTAGAACCGACCTTTTGCTGCGGGCCCCGAAGGGCCCTGGCAAAAGCTCGACCAAAAGCCTCCTCGCTCCCTGCGGTCGCTCGTCGGCCCGCTCGCTTCGCTCGCGATGGAACTCTCTCAGTACAGCCCCGCACAGCGACTGCCACTCCTGCTCGACTCTCCTCTACGCTTCGGACGGACTGGTTCAAACCCAGGTACTGTGCCGACTTAGGCCGGGTTCTCACCCAGCGCGAGAATCGCGCCGGCGAGGGTCTCCACGCCGATGCGCAGCGACTCCTCGTCGACGTCGAACTTCGAGGTGTGGTGGCCGTCCGGGTGGTCGGTGCCGAGGCCGATGTAGCAGGCTTTCCCACCGTTCTCCTGGACTTCCTTCATCAGGTAGGTCGCGTCCTCGCTTCCCCCGAGGTCATCCTCGTCCATGATGGAGTCGACACCCTCGACCTCTCTGGCGGCGTCGGCGACGAACTGTGCGAGGTCCTTATCGCTCGTCGCAGACGGCGCTCGGGAGAGGCGACTCCGGGTGGCCTCGACGCCGTGCATGTCGGCAGCTGCGTCGATGACGCTGCCCGTTTCCGCCCACATGTACTCCATCAGTTCGGTGGTGGCCCCGCGGACCTCCGCCTGGAGGCGAGCCTCCTCGGCGATGATGTTCGAGGCGGTGCCGCCCTCGACGACGCCGGCGTTGACCCGGGTCGCCCCGTCACCGTGGCGCGGGATGGCGTAGATGCTGGAGATGGCTTCGGCCATGGCCTGAATCGCGTTGTCACCCTCTTCCGGGTGCGCGCCGGCATGGGCTGGCGATCCCTCGAACTCGACGTCGAAGCCCGAGACGGCGAGGAAGCCGTCCACGGCGGCGACGATCTCACCGGTGGGGTGGTCGAGGCCGATGTGGACCGCGTAGAGATACGCCACGTCCGCGAGCAGGGGGGAGCGGGACATCGGGCCGCCGCCGGAGCCTTTCTCCTCTGCAGGCTGGAAAAACACCTTCAGCTTCCCGTCGAAATCGCTCTCGAGCACGGCGTCGATGACGCCGATGCCGACCGTGGTGTGTGCGTCGTGGCCGCAGGCGTGCATGTAGCCGGTCTCCGAGCGGAACCCCTCCACAGCGGGCTCGTGGTCGTCGGCAGTCGACTCCTCGATCGGGAGGCCGTCGATGTCGACGCGGAGGCCGACGACCGGGCCGTCACCCTTTCGCACGACGGCGACGGCGCCCGTGTTGCCGTCGTCGAGGCGGGAGACGAGGTCCGGGTCGGCGCCGGCCTCGACCGCGCGTTCGCGCCATTCCCTACGGGTTGTTTCGTCGGGGACCGCCATCCGGTCGTCGTCGCCGTACGCGTCCGGGCCGACGTGGAGTTCATCGAGGTCACGCTCCTCCAATACGTCGACGATACGGGCGGTCGTATAGAACTCACACCAGGACGGCTCTGGGTGCTGGTGGAGATCACGACGCAGGTCGATAAGCGCATCCGTCTCGAGTTGCATGGTGGTCATTCCGGCGGTGACGGGCTTAAACCCCGCCATAGCGGCGAGACGGCCAACGTGTGAGGCGGCGAACGGGAGAACTGAGAGGGACCTGGCTGTTAGCGGTAGGCCTGGCTCGCCTGCCGCTCGACGTCGACTTCGAGATGAATGGCGTCCGGAAGGTCGGCGCCGGCGATCTCTCGTGCGATGTGGTCGGAGCCGTGGATCTCGAGCCAGCGTGTGTAAACCGTGTAGTGCCAGGGATCGAACTGTGTCCCCGGTTGGCAGCGAGTGTACTGCGGCACCGAGTGGTGGGTTGGCTGTTCCTGATGTGGACCCTTGCATTCGGCGCCTTTCCGCTCTACCTGCTCTTTGAGTCGCCGGACTGTTTCGTCCAGGGCGGTTTTGTCCCCGCTCTGGAAGGTGAGGGTCGTAACGAAGGTCATAGCGTAGACGTTGGGTTCGAGCCTCAAAAGCGCATCTACCGGCGCTCGCCTTCCGGAACGGCAGGCGGCGTGCGTTCGGGGCACCGAAGCCGATTTAAGAACACGTCGTCTATATCGGCGTAATGACGGTCGAAGCGACGTCAGCTGGAGCCATCCTCTTCCGCGACACCCGCGGCGAACGGGAGTATCTCCTCCTGAAGAGCCGACCCGGGGACTGGGAGTTTCCCAAGGGCGGGGTCGAGGGGGAAGAGGAGCTCCAGCAGACCGCGATTCGCGAAGTAGCAGAGGAAGCAGGTATCGAGGATTTCCGGTTGGTTGACGGGTTCCGCCGGGAGTACGACTACGTGTTCGAGGCCGGCGGCGACACGATTCACAAAACCGTGCATCTGTTCATCGCCCGCTCCTTCGAGGCTAACGCCGAACTCTCCTCGGAGCACCGTGATCTCCAGTGGCGGGATTACGACCAGGCACTGAACACGATCACTCAGAACGGCCCACGCGACATACTGGAGGACGCCCACGACTATCTCGACAGAGTGCGTGAGGCCGAGGGCGAAGGGTACGTCGGGACACCGACGTAGCGCCCAGCCGTGTCCACGACGGCGCTGAACTCGGAGTTCTCTTTCGAGCTACTCGTCTGTCGCTGGGCCGAGTTAGCCTGGCCGCCCGGCGCCGACGACGCGCCGGCGCTCGTCGTCTCCAGACAGCTCGGCACGCAGCGCCGCCGCTGGGACACCATCGTCATCGAATGTGACCCGGCGGGCCTCGCGGCCCGACAGGCGTTCGGCGACCACACGATCGATGCTGAGCTGCTACCGATCGTTCGCCATGCACCCCCAGAGTGGGAATACTACCGCGAGGCGCTCCCGGACCCGGGCTACGACTGGCGCTACGTTCGGGAAGCCATTCACCGCGGGGCCGCGCGCGGACTCATCGACAAGCGCAAGAACGGGCGCCGCATCGAAATCCGGCGGAAGCGGGCCTACCCAGACTGGGTCAGTCGCATCGTCGCCATCGAGAACAAACCGGATCTCGACGCCAGCGCCGCCGCGGCCCTCACTGACCAGTTGACCCACGACGTGGAGACGGCGCTGGCCGACGAGGTGTGGCTGGCGACGAGTCGCACCGGCGACCGCGTCGAGCCGGCGCTGCTGGAGGAGTTCCCGGTCGAGGTGGGTGTGCTGACGTTCGATTTCGCGGACGAGACCAACGCGAGGAGACTAGGTGTCGAGGCGACCGCTGTCGACGCCGACGTGGCGACGGTCGACTGGCTCCCCTCGTCGTTGGACACGGCCGCCGATAGCGAGGCGTTCAGTTCCGAGGAGAAGACGCGGCGGCGACGATGGCTCGCCGAGCGGGCGTACGGCAAAGGCTGGCGCGCCTTCACGGACACGATGCGTCCCGACTGTCGACACTTCGAACTCCGGCGAAGCGGCGAGGCGCTCGTTCCGTACTGCGCGGCGAAAAGTCGCTGTCAGTCAGAAGCAGAGTGTGGCGCCCGCTGTGGCTTTTTCGAGCCAGAACCGCCCCAGTGGCGGACGAACGGCTGGCCCATCGAGGGCGGCCCCGGTCGGGGAATCAGAACGCTGCTGGAGCGTCGACGCGAGCGCGCACGCCGGGAGTAGGGCTCGTCCTCGCGCTCTCGTCGCTCGTTATCGACATCTACTTGATACTTTTCAGCCTGGTGTGGTTCGGCGAGGGCGTTCACGATCCGGCGGACGGCACGACGAATCAAGCCCTCAGAAACCAATGGACGGCGGATATAACTTTGGGCGGCACGCAGTTGTGTGAAAATTTGAGTGAAGCGAAACGCGCGCTCGATGGACACCATAGCCCGGGGACCGCTCGATATGTGGGACTACCTATATGTGGGTAGCCGTCACATACTGTTCTATGTCTGATGATACTCTGTGGATGCTCCCTGACGGGGCAGGACTGCGGTTCCAGCATCATAACGGGTTCGAGTACGTCGCAACGGTGGAGGACGGGGAGATCGTCGACCCGAACGGCGTGAAACGGTCACCGTCGGGTGCAGCCCGGGAGGTCGATAAGATCGTTCGACCGGATGATTGGCACGACGGCTGGAACGGCTGGGAGAAGTGGGAGTGGTTCTCCGGTGACGGCTGGGAGACCATCGACAATCTCAGATAGTTTTCAGCTTCAGTCCGCCGTTCGTCGGGCTTCGGTCGACGAGGTGCGTAGATGAACGGAGGGTATTCTGGGTTCGCCGAGCAGAAACTGGGGACTGTGCGGGCCTGGACGCACCGTGGATGGCAACCGCTCCTGGTCAGCACAACTGGCACCCCCGAAGTTTGTCCCGGATTACGTTATCATGATGCTTTCATCACCTTTCACCCCGACGATCCGTTTGATCCTGTCGCCTGGAATCCAGTGGCGTTCGATTTCGTCCTCGTCGTTTTCGACGTCGGCGATGACCCAGTCGCCGTGGATCTCGACGTCTTCGGCAGTCGTTGGGGACATTTCGTCCTTGAACTCGATTGTCGCCATGCCAGTTTGGAGATACCGTCCTCCGGAGGATATGCTTGGGGGCTGTTTTCATCGACTGGTCACCGAGAACCCAGAGTGCCGGGGTTCGATACGTCCCCCCAGTTCTCGTTCCGCTCTGTTTCCACCGCCGTGGCGGTTCCGGAGGTGTCCACATGCGCTGGGTCGAAACTTCGGGTCTTCCCTACTGGGTTGCCAGTTCGACGGTCACTGCCGCATAACAGTTGGCCGTCCTCACACAGTCGTCCCACTCCGTCAACTCGGCTTCGTTGTGGGTCTTCCCGTCGACCGACGGGGCGAACAGCATCGCCGTGGGGGCGATATCGTTGAGATGCTTCGCGTCGTGAGCCGCGCCGCTCGGCATCCGCTCGTGGGCGATTCCCTGGTCGTCGGCAACGCTTTCGATGACATCACAGACCGAATCATCGAACGCGGTCGATTCGATGCTCCAGACATCCTCAACCGAGGCGGTTGTCGAATGGCGCGAGCAGGCGTGCTCGACCTCCTGCTTTACTCTTGTGACCGCCTCCGCAACGACCGAATCATCGTCGGACCGCACGTCGACAGTAAACTCGGCTGTATCTGGGACGACGTTGATCGAGCCAGGGCCGATAGTGAACTCACCAACCGTCGACACAGCGTCAGCCGAGAGCCGGTTCGGTAACCGATTGATCTCGCTGACAGCATCGGCAGCGGTAGCCATGGCATCGGAGCGGGTGTGCATCGGTGTCGGTCCTGCATGGTCCGAGTCGCCAGTGATCGTCGCACGAAGCCAGGACATTCCGTAGACGCCTTCGACGATACCGAGTGTGTTGCCGTGCGCTTCGAGGGAGGGGCCCTGTTCGATGTGGAGTTCGATATGCGCGTGGATGTCGGACGGTCCGGCAGGATGGTCGCCGTCGTATCCGATCTCTCCGAGCGCTTCTTCGACAGTTGTGCCTTCGTCGTCGGTTAACCCAAGTGCTGTCTCGAGTTCGGTGTTGCCGGCGAAGACACTACTCCCGAGCAGCGCATTCTGGAAGCGAGAGCCCTCTTCGTTCGTCCAGTTCACGATCTCGATAGGGCGCTCCGTTTCGACACCCTCGTCGTCCAGTCCACGGAGCGTCTCCAGTGAAGCGAGGACTCCCAGTTGGCCGTCGAACCGCCCACCGTACGGCTGGGAATCGAGATGCGATCCGATCAAGACCGGGTCAGCAGTCGGATCCGTCCCGTCGCGGCGGCCGAAGATGTTCCCGATTCGGTCGATTCTCACGTCCAGGCCGAGCGCTTCGAGGTCGTCGACGAACGTATCGCGGGCGCGCTTGTCCGCCTCCGTGAGCGTGAGGCGGTGCAGTCCACCGTTCGCAGTTGCACCGATACGCGAGTAGTTCTCGAAGGACTCACGGAACCGCTCCCTGTCTATCGTTACCATGGATGCGAGAGGCCGGGACGGAACTTAATCCCTGCCACGCTGTCGAGCATGGCTGGGTCTGGAGAACTGCGTCTCGATCACGGAATTGCAACACAGAGCGACGCCGACAAATGCACCGGCCGGGATTTGAACCCGGGCCATGAGCTTGGAAGGCTCAGGTCCTGCCACTAGACCACCGGTGCCTGCTTTTCTGTTTCGGATGCAGGGATAAGGGCGTTCCCCTTCACGAGAGTTCAAATAGGGGGCCGGAACCACACCGCGTGTGACCTGACCACTGCCGTCGACGGGACAGCGAGTGTGCGGCACGTCCGTCGGCGAGAACGTCGCGTCGCCTGTTCACTATTCCGGCACGAGTCGGCGGCTCAGTCGTCGTCCGCAGCCGCCTCAGGCGCCTCCCCGTGGCGCGCCGCAGCCGCCTTCCGCAGGCCGTCGGAGATGGCCGGCGTCGTCTCGGGGTCGACCGTCTCACCGTCGAGCTCCGCCAGCGACTTGGGGAACTCCCGGAGGTCGTAGTGGATGGCGATACCTGCCTTCGCGCCCTGGCCCATCGCGACGGGAATCTGGTTGTGGCCCGGCACCAGATCGCCGACGGCGAACACGCCCTCCACGGAGGTGTGCCCGTTGTCTTCAACTTTGACGTTCCCCTCGTCAGTGCGCTTGACGCCGAGAATATCCGCGAGTTCGGCGTGATAGTCCGAGCCGTACATCGGGAAGCCACCCTTGTACTCCCGGGTGGTGCCGTCCTCGAACTCGAAGGACTCCAGCCAGCCGTCGTCCTTGCGGTTCATCCCCGTAATCTCCGACTCGATGATGTCGACCGGGTGAGCCCGAAGCTGCTCGTCGGTGGTCTCGCTCCATTCCGGATTATCTCCGCGGAGCAGCAGGTCCACCTCGTTGGTGAAGTTGAGCATGATCATCGCGACGTGGGCGGCGCTCTCGCCGGTGCCCATCACGTACACTGATTCGTCGATGAACATGTAGGCGTCACAGTGCAGACAGTAGTGGAGCCCGCGACCCGTTCGGGGGAGGGGCGGATCCGGATGCTCGTCGGAGAACCCGGTTGCGAGAACGACCCGCTCTGCGGTGTAGCTGTCCTCGCCAACGTCGAGTTCGAACGAGCCCGCGGAGCCGTGGATATCGGTGACAAACCCGCGGACGGTGTCGGCGCCGTAGCTCTCGACCTGCGCTTTGGCGGTTGCAAGCAGCTCCTTCCCCGAGGTCTCCTCGGTGATTCCGATGACGTTGTGGGTGTCCTGCATCATCGCCGCGCGGCCGCCGCCGCGGTCGATGAGCACGGTTTCGTGTCCAAGTCTGGTCGTATACAATGCAGTCGTTAGTCCGGCAGGACCCCCGCCCACAACGGCGACCTGATACTCCGGGTCGGCTTCACTCATCGGGGAAACGTACCATCTCCCCACGTATAAACGCATTACTTGCGTGCACTCCCCGCACGAATCCGCCGGCGCTGAGAATCGGCGGCTCGCGGGCGGTTATCGCTCCGGAAACAGCCCGGACACGTCCGGATCGTCGTCGATAAGCCGATACTCGTTGACATCTCGTTCGACGACGCCATGGCGCTCCAGGTGGTCGAGATGGGCGTACGCTTCGCCCGGGCCATGGAGGATGTGGATGGTCGCCAACTCGCCGAACAGGTGGTGGCTAACGGTCCAGGCGGTGCAGGCGTCGTGGCGGTCGAGCACGTCGATGACCCTCCCAGTGCGCTCGCGGTGGTGGTCCAGAATCTCCCTGGCGCGTCCGGCGGGGTCGTCGATGGTGTTTCGGTGGCCGGGATGGGCGCAGTCCCAGTCCCGCTCGATAATCTCTCCGAGGCTGTCGACGTATTTCGTCAGCGGCGCCTCCACCCGAACGTCAGCGCCACCGACGTTGGGTGTGTATCTCGGGAGTATCGCGTCACCGACGAACGCCTGACGCTCACCCGCGCGCTCCACGGCGAAGGCTGTCAGGCCCAACGCGTGGCCAGGGAGGTGGATCGCTTCCATGGTCAGTCCGTTGACTTCGAACCGGTCACCGTCCGTGACGGGCGTCACGTCGACGGTCCCACCACGCAGGTCGGCATGGCCTTCGAGAAACCCCAGTAGTTCCTCGCGCGGACCGTCCGGAATCTGCCATTCCTCGAACGTCTCCTGTTGGCGGGTTCGCTCCTCGATGAGGGACTCCTCGTCGCCGGCGACAAGCGGTGCATCGGCCTCGTGAACGTGGACGGTCGCGCCGCTCTCCTCCTGAATGTGGCCGGCGAGACCCGCGTGGTCGTAGTGCCAGTGGGTGAGAAACACGCGATCTACGTCGGCGAACTCGAGTCCCAGGTCTTCGAGCCCCTCGGCGAGTTCGGTCCGCGTCTGCTCCGTGTCGACGCCGGAGTCGACGAGGACGGTCTCCTCGCCCCGGAGGACGTAGACGTTGTTCAGCCCCTCGAAGACGGTGTTCCCCAAGCGAATACGCTCCATACCCAGACTGCTCGGCGCCCGAACAAGAGGGTTCGCACTTCCGGAACTGGCGCTCGGTGGCGGTAGATTCAAACCGCAACTCTCTGTACGGGTGTGTACAATGCCGACGGACTTCTATGACGTCCTCGGTGCCACCGCTGACGCCTCCTCCAAAGAGCTGAAGCGCGCCTACCGCGCTCAGGTCCGGGAGTACCACCCGGACGTGAACGATCACCCGGAGGGTGACGAACAGTTCAAGCTGATCCGCAAAGCCCACGACGTGCTCTCGAACTCGGCCGAACGGAAGGATTACGACCGAATGGGTCACCGTGAGTACGCCGACAAACGGCTCGACGACCTCCCGCCGCTCTCGGTGTTCCCGGAGGCCGAGGACGGGGGACCGGCCGAGCCGGCCTCGGAGACGACTGTCGATAGCGCAGACTCCGTTCACTCCGACGGGGAATCCACTGAGGGCAGTGGCGGCGCTTCAGCAAGCCGCTCACCCAGCACGAGCACGTCATCGAGCAGTCGGTCGTCCAGAAATCGGTCGAGCAACAGCTCCCGGTCGTCAGGGGGGAGCCAATCGCGGTCCACGCAATCTTCGAGCAGCAGTCGATCGACGGGCGGTAGCCAGTCGAACTCGCACAGCCGGTCAACCCGGAACAGCCGATACACGGGTCGTAGCACGTCGACGAGGAGCGGTGCATCCACGAACAGCACTCAGAGCCAATCTACCGGGCGCTCGCGAGGGACCAGCTCTACTGGCGCCGATCGCTCGGACAGCTCGTGGGACGACGTAACCGAGCAAACAGCCCGCGCCGGCGCATCACGGTCGTCGACGACAGCCGCGGCGGCTCGGCGACGTCGCGGTCTGGGGCGCTGGTACGGCATCGTCCTCCTCTCGCTGCTCGCCTACGTTGCGGGCATCGGGACGTACGCAGCCCCGCACGGGGAGTCGCTCAGAGGGTTGGGAACCGGGCTGGCGACCAGTCCTGTCCCGACACTGAGTGCCGGGTTCCCGCTCCCCTCGCCCAGTACATACGTTCTCGGGACGGCTACCGCGGCGGCTTCCGGTGAGCCCGGTGTTGGCCTTCTCTTCCTCGTCGGGGCGGTCGCGCTCCCGCTTGTGGTGCTGACAGCTGTCGCGCAGTTCGGACAGGGGAGCGCCTGGATCTACGCCCTGGCATCGCTCGGCCCGGTGGTTCCGCTCGCGGTCGAGCGCGTGGCCGCGCTCCCGACAGTGGTCGCATTGATCGGGCTGGTCGTGCTCCCGCTGGTCAGTGGACTCGCCTTCCTGATCGATGTGGGTCGGTATCTCTACGCGACCCGGTGAGTACGCGCTGGTCACGCAGTTTCTGGGGGAACCGTCGCCGACGCTACCGAACGTGGTAGGGGTCGCCGCCTGGGAGAAACCGCCCGAGATCCGTCTCTCTCCGGAAATCAGTCGACTGGAGGTCGAGCAGGGCCTCGACGAGTCGTTCGTCGTCGCCGTCCTGCCAGTCGGCCGGGTCCGCGATGGGGAGGACCAACCAGCCGCTTCCACGCAACTCCTCACCGTGGAGTCGGGACATCTCGACATCGGTTTTGTGTGCCTGAGCAGTGTACTCTTCGAGAACGTGGCGCGTCGCGCGCTCGCCGACGGGAAGCAGCACGTGAGCAGCGATGGCCCGTAGCTCAGCGTCGAAGAACCGTTCCAGTTCGCGGTAGTCGCCAGCGGTTGGCGCCCCGTCGGGAACGCACATATGGAGATACGAGAGGAACGTCCGGTCGGTTTCGGGTCTGTCGCCACCGTTGTCGAGCAGCCCCGCGTTCTGGAGCGCTGTCTGCAGTCGTTCAGCGTCGGCGGTTCCGGTGAACGGGACACCAGTGGTCGTGCCACCGTGGACGCCTGGGTGGTCGCCGATGACGTGGAAATCGGCGTTGGCGTCCCCGTACCCGGGGACGAACCGCTCGCAGTCCGGCTCCATCCCGAATGGGTTGCGAACCCGGTCGGTGACGTTTCGCACAGATGGATGGAGGGGGTCGTCAGGCTTAGCTGCCGTGGTTCGGCCCGCAGTCCTGGAGTGGCGACAGAGCTGAGTTGGTATCGCCGGACAGCGGGACCGCCATCGGAATAGCCAAAAGCGCGCGACCCACAGCCAGTGGTAATGGGTCTGGATGAGGAGGCCAGAGAGCGCCTCGCGGATATCGTCACGCTCCAGCCGACGAAGAACAAGGAGCTACAGGACCGCTGGGGGATGGAGTCGGGAAGCGAGGTCCACCAGTATCTGGAACACGTGCTGGGGGAGTACTACTACCGCGACGACGACAGTCTCATCCGCGCGACGGAGAAGGGTGTCGACCTCGTCGACGTGGAGCCGAGCGTGCCCCCAGAGGAGGAGGGCGGGCTCCCCGAGATGATTCGGGTTCCGACCCTGCACGCACAGGTCCTCGACGTGCTCGGCGGGCCAGAGGAGCGCTCCGAAAGCGTCGTGAGCGTGCTTGGGAAGCTTCGCGAGGAGCTCGATATCGACCCGGACGTGGATGAGGTGCGGAGCGCACTCCAGAGTCTCCGGCGCAAGAGCGTGGTCGAGGTGGAGTACCGAACCGTGCCGACGTTCCGGCTGGCGGTGGAGCGCGACGCGTTCGAGGTCCAGACTATCGATTAATCGGTTAGCGCCGCATCGACGGCGTCCGGTTCGTCCGAGAGCGTGTAGGTGAGCCAGAACAGCCCCGTCGCGAAGATGATGAACACCGAGGCGGTGAGGAACGCTTCCGTGGTCCCGACGTAATCCTTGATCAGGCCGACGCCGAGGGGGCCCGCAGTCTGGCCGATCTTCCACGAGAGAGAGCGCAGCGACATCGCACTGGCGACGGAGTCGTACTTCTCGCCCTCTTCGACGAACAGCGCCATGCTGGCTGGGAGGCGGATCGAGTCGGCGATCCCGAGAACACTGTACGCCCCGAAGAGAACGAGGAACCCGCCACCGAGGAGCTGTCCCTCCCCGAGGAGTTCGAAGTAGAACTGCCCGAAGTACTCCTCTGCCGGAACCGATAGCGGGATCAGGGCGACACCCAGCCCGTACATGAGCGCACCGACGGCAACGAAGCGCGGACGGTTGCCGATTCGGTCGGTCAGGTCACCGATATACCCTTGTAACAGGGATTTCGTCAGTTTTCCACCGGCCAGAATCCAGCCGATCGCGAAGGCGTCGATACCGAACTCCTTCCGGGCGAGAATTGGGAGGAAGATGATGACCGCCATCTTGCCGACGGAGAACGCCAGCCGGAAGAACACCAGCGCCCGCAGCATCGGGAGGTTGTACAGGTTCTTGAGCGCCTTCAGCCCGGACTCGGCGCCGGGGTTGTTGACGCCGCCGCCCGGGTCGTCTCGGAGGGAGGTGTAGACCAGCGCGAACGCGATGATGGTCACGAGGGCGAGGATAGCGAACACGACTCGCGATTGGAGCGGGTCGTAGACCGTGAGGAGATAGCCGCCGACTACGTCACCGGCCAGCGAGGAGAACGCGGCGACCTGGTTGTAGGAACCGAGCCAGCGGCCGCTCTCGTCCTCGGGCGAGATCTGACCGACGACGGTGGAGCCCGTTATCCAGAGGATGCTCGCCCCGATACCCTGCAGCATCCGGATGAGAACAACGTCGACAGCGTTACTGACGAACATGTAGCCGACGAACACTGCAATGTTGACGAGCAGGCCACCGAGCAGCCAGTGTTTGGCGTTGCCGGTGTCGATTTTCCGCCCGAGTGGGAGGACGATGAACAGTTGGACCAGTGCGAACGCCGTTCCCCACAGCCCTTCGATGAACCCGGTGGTGTTGAACGCGTCCGCGTAGAGCGCGAGCGCGATGATGATCGTCGAGTACGCCTGACTTCTGGCGAACGCCGTTCCCGCGAGCGAGAGGAACTCTCTGTCCCGGAGTAGTGCAACCGAGTTGCCGACGCGGGCCACAGTTGCGTTGCCGAACGACCCACCGGCGGATAAATGAACCCATCCCCCGAGCGGCTTACTGGTTTCGGACGTGAATCGGTACCGCGCTCAGCCGGGGACGAAACAGGGGCGAGCCGCTACAGTTCGATGCGCTCGACGAGGTTATCGTCGCTTTTCCGATTAATCGCAACGATGCGGACGTGGTCTTCGATCATCGAGTCCCGGAGCTTCGCCTTGAGCAGGTTATCGACCTGGTAGACGCCGGCGGCGTTGACCATCTCGATTTCGACCAGCACCGGGCGGTCCTCGCCGGGATCCAGCCCGACGTTGCGGATGGCCTGACTCGAGAGCGTGTTGATGCCGCGTCCGCCCTCCTCGTACGGGATTCGCGATCGCCCGTGTTCCATATCGAGGGCGTCTGCGACGCGGATGACGCCCGCCTCTCGGGTCAGTGGCGTCTCTGGGGTGTGGTGACAGAGAATGGCGTGGAGCACCTCTGATTTCACGCGGATGCGTTCTGCGGTCCCGTAGAACCTGTCCAGAAAGGAATCGAGGAGGTCCGCCGCGAGCGGGATGGAGTAGTATGGGTGGTCCTCCCTGTGGACGACGTGCCCGATGTCGTGAAGCGTCGCCGCCAGCGCGAGGATCACCGGTTCGTCGGCTTCGTCGAGGCCCTGCTCTCGCGCGCCGTTGAACACCACGTTGTCCGCTTTCAGCAGTTCGTACAGCCGGAGCGCGCGGTTCCGCACGATTTCGATGTGTTTGGTGCCGTGGTCGTTGTACCCCATCCGCATCACCGGGTTGACGTTCTGTGCCTCCAGATACGCCGTCACCTCGGGGTCGTCGAGGAGTTCAGGCAACACCTGGTTCAGCCGCTCGTCGGGGAACGCGTGTCGGGCCTCCGGGTCGTACAGGTACTCCGTCCGTTCCGTCGCCATACGCTCACAAACTCACGGCGTCGGGAAAAGGCCGCCGGGGTGAAATCTCGAACCCGGTTCAGCCCGCTCAGTCCCCTGCAACCTCCTCGACGCTCGTAGAGACGGCGTCGTAATCCGGCTCCTGCCCTGGGTGTTCGGCGAGCCAGCGATAGCGAACGACGCCGTCGCCGTCGACGACGAACACGGAACGGCGGGCGATGCCGTCGATACGTAGCCGTTCGTACGTCGTTCGAACGCCGTAGGCCGAACAGATCGAGGCGTCGTTGTCGGCCACGAGCGGGAAGGGGAGCGACTCCTGCTCGCGGAACTCCGCGAGCGCCCACGGGAGGTCGGTGCTGATGCCGAGTACGGCGGCGTCACTCTCTTTCAGCGGGCCGAATCGGTCGCGGAACGTACAGAGCTCGGTGGTGCACGTGCCCGAGAACGCGGCCGGGAAGAACGCGAGTACGATCGGCGCGTCCGGAAGATAGTCGGTCAGTGATTGGTGGGCAAGACCGTCCTCGTCGGCGACCGGTGCGGTGAACGCCGGGGCATCGTCGTCGACGGCCGGTGGCTCGTTAGTGCGGGTCATACTCGCCACTGGATTCTCGGCGGCAAAAACACTCCTGATGCGCCATGGTTGGGCTCCTGTCGCTCACTCTCGGGCGTTCGACAGCGCTATGCGTCGTTTTTCGAGGTGTCGCTCCCGGTTTGGGACCCCCTGCGGTCCAAAAAGCCTATAGTCGCGACTGAGGAACTACCAGGTAGAGATGTCCCAGATTGTCCCGCTGTTCGGAGCAATTCCCGGGGGCCCGGAGATGCTCATCATTCTCCTGGTGCTCGTGCTGCTGTTCGGTGCGAACAAAATCCCCAAGCTTGCCCGGTCGACGGGGCAGGCAATGGGCGAGTTCCAGAAAGGTCGCCAGGAGCTAAACGAGGAGCTCGAAGATATGGGGGAAGCGCCGGAAACCAGCACGACCGAGTCGACCACGACCGAGTCGACGACGGAGTCCTCCGAGACGAGCGACGAGGCCGAGACCGAAACAGAAACTGAAAACACCGAGTAACGCACGCGGTTCTTTTGTGGCGGGGTCGTAAACGCGATACAGGGCGTGTGGCCTAGCGGACAGGGCGAGGGGTTCCTAACTCCTCGATCGTGGGTTCGAATCCCACCACGCCCGCTCATGTGTCGAGCGACGCGAGATCGTGAGCGCCGCGTGTGGGATCCGAAGCAGGGAGATCGCGCATAGCGAGCGTAAGCGAGCGAGCACCCTCACTCGCTCCGCTCGCGAGAGTCCCACCCCGCCTGTTTCGGCCCCAACCATCAGTCAACGGGGATAAATGAGTGGTTAATCGATACGTTGTACGAGCGCAGCCGGGGTACTCGGAATATTCACTGGCGGCGTGATGCGAGAACAAGCGTAGGGGGCGCCTATTCCCTGTTGAGTAACTGTAGGCGGGCCAGTTCTACAGTTTGATAATCCGGGGGGGAGTCTTTTTGGGTGCGGCGGTAATTCTCCGATATCAATGGCTACCGACGATGCCGATCCCGCGCCGAGCCAACTCGAGGGGGAGGTCCAGGAAGCTCCCACCGAGGAGCGTTCCGCGGCAGTAGTCGGTGAATATACGTGGGACGATTTCCTCCGCGAGCACGGGGAATCGACCGCTGCCGAGCGACTCTACGAACGGTTCAACGAGGCGCCCGGCAGCGAACGCTGGGGAGAGACCGACACGACGCTTGGTCGGGAAGATTGGGACCGAACCAGTATCGAGCCGGCGGAGTATCTCGGCTTCCCCCCGTGGGAGCTCGAAGCGCGCCTCGGCGCCGCCCATCACGTCGCCGAGACGATCACCGAGAGCTCGTCGCTGGTCGGCTACGAGCAGACGCCCGTGATCAAGGATATCTACGGCTGGGAGGATTACAAGCGGGAGTACTTCTACACTGAGGAGGGTGAACAGCCGACCGACGATGAGGGCGAAGCTGAGGAGTTCGACGCCGGCGAGGCACTCGGGTTCGATCCGGAGACGCTGGGTTCGGTGATGGCAGACCACGAGCGAGCCGGCAAGGAGCTCACGGAACTGATTGACGAGCGGACTGTCGATGTCAACGAAGACGTCGACGAGGATGCATTCTTCTCCGACGAAGAGGGCCGGACCACCGTCGTGAACCGCTACGACCTGGAGAAGACGGTGCCGATGGCGAAGAAGCTGCATTTCCGTGAGGAGGACCGCTACTGGGTGAACGAGCCGTACTCCTTCGTCGTCATCTTCCACTCCACCAAGGAGAACGAGAAGAAGTACTACGTCGTCCAGCCGCATCTGAACGAGATCGAAAAGCAGCTCCAGGAGTATCTCTCGGACAAGCTGCGCGCCGCGATCAAGTACGAGCAGGAGGGAGAGGAAGCCGGCGACGAGGAGCACCGCCGCTCGATTATCGAGAACCAGACCCGGGAGCTGCTGGATCGCTATGACCTCTACGAGGAGCCCAAGGACCGATGGGCCGGAGGGCTCGGCAACAAACTCGCCAAGCGGTTCGATCTGGATCCGAACAGTGGGCTCTCGGGCCGACTCGTCGATGCGCTTGGCTACGAAGCGCCTCTCACCGGCGTGCGCAATCTGGAGGGTATCGCCGCCCGACCCGAGCCGGTGCTCGTCGAGGAGGACGCCGACACGCTGAACGAGTACCAGGTCGAGAAGCTGCTATATTTCCTCGAACGGAACTTCATCGGCTACGAGCGTATCGACGGCATCAAACACGACATCAACGTCGAGGACATCTCGTGTGACGGCTACAACTCCCCGGTGTTCGTCTATCACTCCGACTACGAGCAGATCATCACCAACATCTACCACGGGGAGACCGAACTCGACAACTTCGTCGTGAAGCTGGCCCAGCGGTCGGGGAAGGGGATCTCCAAACGCCGACCGCAGGTTGACGCGACGCTGCCAGACGGTTCGCGAGCCCAGCTAACGCTCGGCCGAGAGGTGTCGGACCACGGGACGAACTACACCATCCGACAGTTCAAGGACGTCCCGTTCACGCCGGTGGACCTCATCAACTGGAAGACGTTCAGTCTGGACGAGGTGGCGTTCCTCTGGCTCTGTATCGAGAACCACAAATCGCTCATCTTCGCCGGCGGGACGGCATCCGGGAAGACCACCTCCCTGAACGCGGTGTCGCTGTTCATCCCGTCGAACACGAAAATCGTCTCTATCGAGGACACCCGCGAGGTCGAACTCCCCCAACGCAACTGGATCGCGTCGGTCACCCGACCGTCGTTCAGCGACGACGACAAGGGTGACGTCGACGAGTTCGACCTGCTGGAGGCCGCACTGCGACAGCGCCCTGACTACATCGTGATGGGCGAGGTGCGCGGGGAGGAGGGCCGTGACCTGTTCCAGGTGATGTCGACGGGCCACACCTCCTACTCGACGTTCCACGCCGACAACGTCGGAGAGGTGCTCAAACGGTTCACCACCGAGCCGATCAACGTCTCGAAGACGATGTTCACGGCGCTGGATCTCGTCTCCGTCCAGACGTCGACGCGGGTGAAAGGGCGGAAAGTCCGTCGAAACAAATCCCTCACCGAAATCAACCATTACGACGCCGAGAACGACGAGATCAACGTCCAGGACGTCTACCAGTGGCAGGCAGAGACGGACGAGTTCCTCAAAATGGGGGACTCCAACACGCTGGACGACATCATGTTCGACCGCGGGTGGAACCGCGAGCGCCTCGACGAGGAGATTTTCAAGCGGCAGGTGGTGCTCGCCTACCTCATCGACAAGGGGCTGAACACGTACACGCAGGTCGCGGCGACGTTCCAGGCGTTCATCAACGATCCCGAAACCATCCTCACGCTGATGGCCAACGAGGGCCTGGAGTCCTCCCTCGAGGACCTCCGGGAGATGGAGTCGGTCCACATCGACATCGATCCGGATAAGGAGGCGATGGTCCCGCGGCCGGAACCGAGCGACGAGATCGCCGCCGAGGCCAGAGCGATTCTCGAACGTGCCGATGCGGAGCTCTTCGAGGACCTCCGCGGCGAGATTTCCGAGGGCGTCGCGGAAGCGCTGATCGATACCGAACCGCAGGACGATATCGAGGTCACGTCGGAGACAGCCGGCGAACTCCCGTCCGGCGGACCGGAGGCGGACAGGGGAGCCCAAGAACCGACAGTAGACGGGCGCAGCGACGGGGACGAACCAGCCCTTGACGAAGAGCCAACGCCCGCGCTTTCGGCGGGTGATTCGGCGGACCGTTCGGCGGACTCCGAGGAGTCGGCAGATATGATCCCGGGGGCGCCGGACGCGAACGAACAGGATGAGGATGATGATTCCGAGGACGTGGTCCTCGGTGAACCCGAAACAGCCGACGATGAGCCGGTAACCACTCTGGAGGAGGAGCCGACCGAATCTGCCGACGAGGACGCGGATGACGGGGCAGATGAGGAGCCAACTATCGGGGAACCCGTCGGGGAGTCTGACCCATCCGAGAGAGCACTGGCGTCGGAACCGGACCATGACTCCGGGAGTGACGACGTCGGTGAACGGGAGTGGGGAACCGAACCGGACACCGACGGCTCGGCGTCGGACGAGGAGATCGAAATCGACGAGCCAGAATGGTCGGATTCGGAGGCGGACGAGTCGGAGACTGCCCAGGAAGTGAGCGAGCTGTCCGACTCCGAACGCCAGTTCGGCGCCGCCGCCACCGATACCGAAGCCGGGGCCGACGGTGACGGCGGTTCGGACGACTCCGAGAGCATCCGTGACTCCGAACCGGATGCAGGCGCCGAAAGCCACGATGTCGCGGAACCGGACAGCAGCGGCCTGAGTCCGGAAGGCGGCGACGGTTCTGCGAACAGTGACGACGGCGAAGGCGACGGCGATACTGGCGAATTAGGCGGTATCTGGGGCTCCGTCGACGAGGACTGGGAGGATATCGCCCCCGAACTGGAGGCCGATGGCGACGGCGACACCGCGAAGGTGGACTCCCTGGGGGTAGATAGTGACGAGGAGGAGGAGTAGATGAGTTTGGATCTCAGTGACAACAGCCACGAGGCGGACCCGTTAGCCGACGCGTTCTACCCGCTGTTCTCACTGTTGTTCGACGACGAAGGCGATTTCGTCGCAGACATCGAGACGAAGCTCGAGGAAGCCCGGATGAACGAGATGGTGGAGCTCTACATCTCCCGTTCGCTCGCGGTGGGGGTCATCGTCGGGAGCCTGCTCTGGCTGCTCGGGAGTCTCATCGGCTGGGCGGTGTTCAACTTCGGGCTCATCACGCCGGAGAGCATCAGTCTCGGCATTCCAGCGGGGAGCGAGCAGACGGCGGAGATGCTGAAGCAGGCGACAGTGCCCGCGGCGATCCTCGTCTCGGGGCTCGTCTTCGGCAGCATCGGGTTCGGAATGGGCTTTGGCACACTGATGGTCGTCCCCTATTCGCAGGCCTCAGCCCGCGAACGGGCCATCAACATGCTGCTCTCCGATGCGGTTTCGTACATGTACGCGCTGTCGGTCGGCGGGCTGAACCAGCTGGAGATCCTGGAGGCGATGGCCGCCGCAGACGACACCTACGGCGAGGTCGCAAAGGAGTTCCAGAGCATCGTCAACGAGACGGAGTACTTCGGCACGGACTACCGGAACGCCGTGCGCAAACAGTCCCAGGAAACCCCCAGCGACGAACTTTCGCAGTTCCTCACGGACATGCTCTCCATCATCAACTCCGGGGGGGATATGGAGCAGTTCCTCTACGACAAGAAGGAAAAACACATGCGAACCGCCAAACAGCAACAGGAGATGACCCTGGAGACCCTGGAGCTGTTCGGGGAGATGTACATGACGCTCTCGCTGTTCCCGCTACTGCTCATCATCATTCTGGTCATCATGAGCATGCTGGGTGATCCCAAGACCGACCTCATCTACGGAACCATCTACGGGCTCATTCCGATCACCGGAGTCGGCTTTCTGGTGCTCATCTCGACAGTGAAACAGGACGAGCCCGGTGATGGCTACCTCTCGCCAAGCGACGGGAGCGAGCGCCTGGAGACCGCGTACAAAGAGGGGCTGGTCCACCTGGGGCTCATCGAGGCGTTCACCGGCCGGTTCAACATGTTCGACCGCATCAAATCCCGCGAGGGGAACTACAAAACTCGAGAGCTCCTCACATCCCCACAGACGTTCTTCCGGGATAACCCGCTGTTCACGCTGGCGATTGCGGTACCGACCGCGATGGTAGTTCTCGGCATGTTGTTCCTGGGCGAAGCTATCCCCACGTCGTGGAACGGGATGATCGCGAACCCCGTCTGGGGAACCTTCGCCTGGTTCTACATCCCCTCGTATATGATCTTCATCCCGCTCGCGTTCTTCTACGAGTGGAACCAGCGCAGCCGGAACGCCATCACCGGGAAGCTCTCCGAGAACCTCCGGAAGCTCTCCTCTGCCAACGACACCGGCCAGACGTTACTCGAGTCGATCAAAACCGTTTCCGACACCTCGACCGGACAGCTCGCGGAGGAGTTCGATGTGATGTACGCGAAGGTGAACTACGGGATGAGCCTGCGGGACGCGATGGTCGAGTTCAACAACAAATACCACATCCCGCGGCTGGCGCGGACCATCAAGCTCATCGCCGAGGCACAGGAGGCCTCCAGCCAGATTACGGACGTGCTCTCGACGGCCGCACAGTCCTCCGAGAACCAGGACGACATCGAGCGCGAGCGCATCTCCAGAACCCGGATGCAGGTCGCGATCATCCTGATGACGTATCTCACACTGCTGGCGGTGATGGCCATCCTGAAGACGCAGTTCCTCGACGTGATGGCCGGCCTGACCGAGCAGGCAAGCGGCGGTGGCGGGGGTGGCGGCGGCGGCGGAATGGCGTTCGGCGGGGGCATCGACGTCCAGTTGCTCTCGCTGCTGTTTTTCCACGCCGTCACCCTGCAGGCGCTACTCTCGGGATTCATCTCCGGCTACATTCGTGACGCCAAGATCATCTCGGGGGTGAAGTTCGTCGTCATTCTCCAGACGATCGCGCTTCTGGTCTGGGTGGTGGTGGCGTGAGCTCCCAGCGTAGGCGGGACTGGTTCGAAGCCAACGACCGCGGGCAGACAGTTCTCGATTTTGCCGTCGCCGTCGGTATCTTTTTCGTCGCGCTGGTGTTCGTGCTCGGGACGATTCCGGGCATCTTCGCGCCCTTCATCAGCGGCGGCAGTACCCAGGTTGCCGACCGGACCGCAACCTCACTCGCTGCCGATACCCTCGGTGTCCCCGACACGCCGTACGTGCTCAACGACACGTGCACGGAGGGGTTTTTCCGCCAACTGAACGGCAGTGGCCCAGCGCCGCTGAGCTGCCGGTTCGACACCAACGCGAGCGACCTCCACACGATGCTCGCGCTCGAGTCAGCCATCAACATCCGGGTGGAGATTCAGGACCCGGACGGGAGCGCGGCGACGATTGATGGGACCGCCCTCGTCGCAGGCGGCACGCTGCCGGAGCGCTCAACAGTTACGACGGCCAGACGGACCGTCGGACTCGAGGGCCAGAGTTACACGCTCGAGGTGCACGTATGGTGAGTGACCGGCCCGAGCGGTCGCGGACAGCCGACCGCTCCGAGGCGAGCCATCCAGAGCGGAGGCGTGGACAGGCCTACACACTGGAGGCAGTTGCGGCTGGCATGCTCCTGCTCGCAAGCGTGCTGTTCGCGCTGCAGGTGACCGCAGTGACGCCGCTGACGGGCAGCACCTCCAGCCAGCATATCGAGAACCAGCAGGCGTCCCTGGCAGAGGGGCTGCTCGCCTCCGAGGCGGAGAACGGCACGATCGTCCCGACGCTCCTCTACTGGAACGAGACCGGCTCGGGGTTCCACAACACCAGCCGGGGCGTCTACGAGAGGGCCGGCCCGCCGACGACGTTCGGCTCCGCGCTGAATCGGAGCCTGGCCGACCGCAACATCGTGTTCGACGTGAACCTGTTCTACGTCCGACCAAACGGTGAGCGCGAGTCTCGCCCGCTCGTCAATCTGGGGGACCCGTCGGACCATGCTTCGACGGCGAGTCGGTCGTTCACACTCTACGACGACGACCGGGTCCTCGCCGCCAACGGCACCGCACTGGGCTCGCTCGAGAACACGAGCTACTTCGCGTCTGACGCGGCGCCGAACAGCCGCGTCTACAACGTGGTGGAAGTTGAGGTGGTCGTATGGCGGATGTAAGTCGCCGTCGGCTCCGCGAGGCCGACCGGGCACAGCTCTTCCTGGTCGGCGCGCTGGCGCTCTCGGTCATCTTCGTGGTGCTCGCCGTGCTGCTCAACACTGCCATCTACACCGGGAACATCGCCACCCGGGACCCCGGACCGGGAACCGACGAGGTCGTCGAGTACGAGGGCGAGGCGGCGTCGGTGGCCGGCACCACCCTCACGACGGTGAACGACCGGAACAACAGTAGCTACGCCGAGCTCCGGTCGACGTACGGCAACACCATCGCCGTCTGGAGCGAAACGGCCAACGCACACAAAGTCGCTGACCTCGCCGACGCACACCTCTCGATCGTGACAACGAACAGGGGGTCGAAAATCGGCCAGGAGCAGCAGAACGGGTTCGTCAACGACACTGGCGGCGGGAACTGGACGGTCGCCAACGACACCGCCGCCCGCGCGTTCCGGATGAACGTAACCCAGTCCTCGCTGTTCGATACCACGAGTGGGGCTCTGAGCGAATCGTTCTACGTCGGGTTCAACGACAGCAGCGGTGAGTGGAAAGCGTACGTCTATCAGAACGGGGGGAGCAACGTTTCGGTCGACGTGATTTACCCGAACGGCACCCAGGTGGGCTCGACGTGCTCCGTCGACGCCGGCGCCAATGACCACGCGGTCATCGAACTCTCGTCAGCCCGTATCGGCGGACAGCCCTGTCCTGCGTTCACGAAGCTGTTCCGCGGGCTCTCGGCGCCCTACAACGTGACGTACACCAACGCGCTGGATAATTCCGCGAACGAGCAGATCGACGGCACCTACTCCGTCGTCGTCGATCGTCGGCTCACAAATCTCGAAACGGGCGCCGACGAGAACAGCGGTGAACCGTACGCCGCGCCGGCGCTCTACAGCGCCGACCTCCAAGTCACCTACCGGAGCTCGGTGGTCACCTACCGAACCAATCTGCGGGTCGCCCCGGAGGAGCCCGATGTCTAAGCGCACGCCGGGGGCAGGATGGAGCGTCCTGACCGACGAGCGCGGGGTGTCGACGACGCTTGGCTACTCACTGACGCTCGCAATCAGTGCGATCCTGATCACTGGGCTCCTCGCCGCCGGCGGCACCCTTGTCGAGGACCAGCGAGAGCGCATCGCGGATGAGGAACTCGGGGTGGCGGCCGAACAGCTTGCGAGCGGCCTCGGGGACGCCAACCGGCTCGCGGGCACCGACACCGACGGCGTCCTCCGAGTGACCGTCTGGCTCCCCGACCGTATCGCCGGCGGCGAGTACACTATGACGTTAGCGAACCAACCGACGGCTGACAACCAGCCAGCCAGAGGCACAATCGTCGCCGAGTCGCAGGCCGTCGACGTGACGGTGCAGCTCTCGCTCCGGACGAGTGTCCCGGTTGCGAACCGGACGGTTACCGGCGGGCCGATGATCGTCAGTCTTCGGGACGACGACGGCGACGGCGCCCGCGAGCTCGTGGTGAACGAGTCACGTGACATCGCCCCCGAGGAGCCCGAACCGACCGTCATGGCTCACGAGGAGGTGGTCTTCGCCGACAATAACACGAGCGAGCTATCCAGCATCGCGCCCGACGGAACCGTGACCCGCTACGGCGTCAAGGCCAGTGCCATCGGCCCGAAAGAGGTCGACCTCGACGGTGACGGAATCCGAGAGATTCCCTACGTCGACTGGTCCAACCGGCTGCGAATCGTCGACGCGTCAGGGGAGGTCCAGACGCTCGCAACCGACGCTGCCACGAGCCCGATCCAGAGCAGCTACGGCACGGTCGTCGCCATCGGCCAGTGGCGCGGGGAGAGCAGCGTCTTCTACCTGAACACCTCTGACGTCGGCCCGAACGGCGAGGCGACTATCTACCGCGTCGGCCTCGACGGTGACCAGCAGCAAGTACTCGCCAACAGTAACCCGGTGGAGGCGACCGCCATCGCTGGCACGGGCGACAGCAACGACGATGGCGATACGGATCTCGTGTTTGTCGGCCTCTCTGAGGGCATCCGTTTCATCGACAACGATACCGTCACCGACACCGGGGAGGACGCCGATGTGGACGGAGGCATCGGGATCGGCGCGCCGCGGCAGTTCGACACCGGGGAGGAAGACAGAATCCCGTTCGTGACGTCCAACGACGTGACGCTGTTGAGCTACGCCGGTGGCTCCGCATCGGAGACCGATCTCACCTCCGCTGGCGAGGCCGAACCGACGTCCGTCACCAGCATCGACTGGACCGCCGACGACGCGCTGGAGGTGGTGTACGTCGACGACACCGACGGCTCGCTCCACGTCGTCAGGCTCGGTGGCTCGACCGGAACGATCACCGACTCCGACGGCGACACGATATTCGTCGACACACGGGTGGGGACAGCATGAGCCGACTTCCAGATACTGCGGAGCCCAGGGGGCCGGGTCCGTCAGGTGTAGCTCGTCCAGCCAGGGGATGGAGCTTTGAGGGTGGAGGGTTTAGGCAATGACTATGCGCGAGGACGGTCCCTCACTTCAGACCGACCGTGTGGGCCAAGCATCCACGATCGGTGTCATCCTGATCCTGGCGATTACGCTGATGGGGACGGGGTTAGTCGTCGGCTACGGGATGCAGGCCATCGGCGACACCGAGCGGGTGACGACGCTCTCGAAAGCCGAGCACTCGATGACGCAGTTCGACTCCCAGGCGGCCATCGTCGCCCTCGGCGAGAGCGCGGTCCAGCGGGTCGATCTGGGCTCGGCGGCTGGCGGCCGGTTCTCCGCTGATGATGACGGGGGGTGGATCCGGATTGTCCACCGAAACGTGAGCGGTAACGGAACCAACGAGGAACTGTACAACGCGTCGCTTGGAGTCGTCCAGTACGAGAACGACGATACCACCGTTGCCTACCAGGGCGGTGGGGTCTGGCGGCGCAGCGGCAACGGGAGCACGATGCTCTCGCCACCGGAGTTCAACTACCGCGGCGGGACACTGACGCTCCCGGTTATTCGTGTCTCCAACGAGGATAGTGCTGCGGGGGAGGCGACGGCGATACTCAAGCGAGCCAATAACTCCCGTCGTGTGTATCCGAACCAGTCGACGACGTACAGTACCAGCAGCCGGGGCTACAGTAATCCGATCACCTCCGGCACGGTCACGGTGACGGTGAAAAGCGAGTTCTACAAGGGATGGGGGTCGTTCTTCAACAGTCGGACCGCCGGCAACGTGAGCATCGACCACGGAAACGGAACTGCAACAGTTGAACTGCTAACGCTCGATAAAGTCGGTGATTTCACGTTAGCGGACATAGTCGACACCGACGGGGTTTCGGCCACTGGGCAGTCACCGGGACACAGTCTCACCGAGTTCAGCATGACCGCCGAATCAGACCAGGGAAACGGGTTCAACCATCACTACATCAGTTTCTACGCCGAGGAGGACAACCACCGGTTCCAGTATCTCGTCCACATCCCGCCCGGGACGAACTGTAATACTGGCGTCACCAGCAGCGACACGCTCGAGGCGGCGGTGCTCTACCGGAACACCGCCACCGGTGAGCAACACGAGTGGTCGAACAAGAGTATCAGGGCTGACAGCGGCCCGATCCGCCTGGAGTGTCCTGGCGGCGGCGGCGGTGGCGGCGGCGGCCCGCCGGGCATGGGCGGCGGCGGCGGCCCGCCGAGCATGGGCGCCGAACTCCATATCGACGTCACGTCGAGTCAGCCGTTCACCTACGGTGATATCTCGGTCGATGGCACCGATTACGACTGGAGCGGGACCCCGGTGAGCACCGCGAATTTCAACCATACCGAGGATGGCGAGCCGTCGACGTTCCAGCCGACAAACACGACGACGAGCCAGCATCTCGCCCGCCACTACGTCGCACTGCTGGGAGATGATTTCACGCTGTACGGCCTGGCCGGGACTGGCAACAACGCCAACGGTGGCGGGGCACAGATCAACTACGGCGAATCCATCGGGACGTTGGATTACGACACCGCCGGTGAGACGTACATCACGTATCTCCACGTCACCGAGAACGATCTCGAGGTCGAACTGGAGAGTTAGTCGATCCGCCCGAACCCCTCGGGCGGTCGGCGGTGATCGGTTGCCTGTTCGAAGCTGTACGCCACCTCGAGCAGCCGGGGCTCGGCGAATTTGCGCCCCAGTAGCTCCAGCCCAACCGGGAGCCCGTCGTCAGTGAACCCGGCAGGGACCGTGATGGCCGGCAGTCCCGTGTGGGCCGCAAGCTCACATCGCAGCTCCTCGAATGGCTGGTGGGCCGGAATCTTGACCGGCGGCACCGTCGACGGCGGGTACAGCAGCGCGTCGAGGTCGTGCTCCACCAGCCGCGCTTCAGTGTCGACGCGGATCTCCCGTCGGCGCTCCAGGCGGTCGAGGTACTCCGCGTTCTCTCGTAGCCTCTCGCTATCGGCTTCCAGGATATCACCGTCGTGGATGCGTTTCTCGATGCTCGGCGCGATTATGTCAGTCTCGACCAGTTCCGCGAGCGTGTCGTAGGGAACCTCGGGGCGGTCAGCCAGATAGGCGTCGATATCGCGCTTGAACTCATAGCCGAGCACGCGCGCGGAGTCGAGGAACTCCCGGTCGATGATTTCGACCGGGTCGACGACGGTTGCGCCGGCAGCCTCGAGTTCGGCGATGGCGTCGTCGATGACCTCGGTCACGGCCTGAGCGGCGTCCGGGTCGGCATCACGCTCCGGCGAGAGGCCGAACAGCTCGCGAGCGACGCCGATTCGGGCGCCCGACAGCCCATCTTTGCGGAGATGTGAGACGTAGCCGTCCGCCGGTGGCTCGCCGACACCGGTTGCAGTCACCGGGTCCTCCCGGTCGTAGCCAACGAGCACGTCGAGCATTCTGGCGGCGTCCTCGACGGTCCGGGTGATCGGGCCCACAGTGTCCTGGGTGGCACAGAGCGGGACCACGCCGCTTGCGCTGACCAGCCCGCGACTGGGCCGGAAGCCAACGAGGTCGTTGAACGCCGGCGGCGAGCGGACCGAGGAGCAGGTGTCGGAGCCGGTTCCCACGGCGGCGAGGTTGGCGGCGATAGCGGAAGCGGTCCCCCCGCTCGATCCGGACGGCCGGCGGGCTCGATCGTAGGCGTTGCGCGTCGCCCCACCAAGGGAGCTGATGGTGTCGACCCCAAAGGAGAGCTCCTGGAGGTTCGCCTTTCCGAGGACAACCGCGCCGGCCTCTCGGAGCTGTTCGACGACGAACGCGTCCTCCTCGGGGATGCAGTCGGCGAGCGCCGCTGAGCCGGCTGTTGTCGGCATGTCGGCTGTATCCTGGTTATCTTTCAGCAGGAGCGGGACGCCGTGAAGCGACCCGGTGAACCCTTCCTCGGCGAACCGCTCGTCGAGATGGTCGGCACGTTCGCGCGCGTCGCCGTTCAGTGTCAGGACGGCGTTCAGCTCGTCGTCGTAGGCAGCGATGCGGGCCCGGTAGCTCTCGACGAGGTCGACGGCCGTGCAGTCACCGCCCGCGATGGCGTCGTGGATTTCGGCGACGGTGGCTTCTCGAACATCGAACTCGGCAGGTGTAGACATTCGTGGAGAAGGGAGACGGCCACCCACTTAACAATGAACCGCCGTTCGGGTCCTACCCGTCCGCCGCTCGAAACCGCCGGAGTTCTTCGAGCGTCGGAATGCCCTCGCGCGCACCGGGCGTCGTCGTCGACAGGGAGCCGGCGATGACCGCGATATCCAGTGCCTCGCTGAACTCGTCGCCGGCCGCGAGTCCTGCGGCGAGGAAGCCACTGAGCACATCGCCCGCACCCGTCGTGTCGACAGCGTCGACTTCTGGCGGGATGGCCTCGTCCACGGGGGTATCGCCCTCGACAGTGACGGTGTCGCCGCCGCGCTTGTGAATCACGATGCCATCGAACTCCGCGAGCGCGTCACCGATGGTCGCGTACTCGTGCTCGTTCGGGGTGAGATAGTCGACGGCGTCGTAGCCCAGCAGCGGGTCTACGCCCTCGGCAGGGGCGGGGTCGAGGACGACAGTTGGCCGGTCGGGCTCCTCGCGCAGCCGGTCGAGTAGTTCGGCGACCGGTTCCACCGGTACTTCGTTCTGCAGCAGCAGGCAGTCGGCAGCCAGAATGATGTCGTACTGCTCGTCGATATAGGCGGTATCGATGGCGTCGTTAGCGCCGCTACTGATGGTGATACGGTTCTCGCCGTCCGGGTCGACGAACACCTCGGCGGTCCCGGTCGGGACCGCCGCAATCCCGACGGCGCTGACGTCGACGGCTGCTTCGCGGAGCGCCTCCAGTACGCCGAACTCCTCGTGGTCGTGACCGACTTTCCCGAGCAGCGTGGTGTCGGCGCCGGCAGCCCGGGCGGCGATGGCCTGGTTCGCACCTTTGCCGCCGTGGCGGATGCGGTCGGGGGCGGGCCACTCTCCGGGGAGTTCCTCGACGGTGACGGTCTCACCGGGTCCGGGGAACCAGCCGTCGCGCGCTTCGAGCGCCTCCAGTTCCGCCGCTTCGACGGTCCGCACCCTGTCGACATTGATACTTCCGAGGCTGACGACACGACTCACATCGTCCACAGCGGGCGGCTGGCACCTGAAGCTTCTGGACGGGTCGGGTGGCTGGCTCAGCCGTAGTACTGGTCGGCGGCCCGGCCACCCGCCCGGAGCATCGCGACCGTCGCCTCGAACGCCGTTATGTACTCCTCGTCGGCCACAGCCGTCTGCCGGGCATCGACGCGCTCGATGCCGGGCAGTCGCGACGCCTCCTCGGCCTCCTGCGTCGTCGCCCACGACGCGGTCATCGTCACTGGCGTCGACGCCGTCGTGACGCCGAGCGTTCCGTCACCAGCCCGTTCGACCGCTCGTCTCGCACCCTCCTGGAGACGCGGGCGCGTTTCACTCCCGGGCCAACAGGTCGCGGAGAAGCGGTCGATCGCCTCTTTCACGATGACACGCTCCGCGTCGGGTACCTCGGCTGTGGCTTCCTCGGCGGTGGCATCGTCGCCCGTCACCAGTCCAACCGGGACGCCGAGTGCGCCGGCGAACCGGGCGTTCCAGCCCATCTCCCCGACTTCCTCGCCGTTGATGTGGAGGCTCTGCAGTTCGTGGCCAAGAACGGTGTGGTTGAGCACGGCTGCGGGCGTTCCCATCTTCGCGTGGTAGCCCACGAACAGCGCGACGTCGTGCTCACTCCGTAGCCCCTGGACCATCGACCGAGGTTTGGTGTTGCCCCGGATCAGTGTCGCGCGGTCGTCCAGGCGCGCCCGGTCCAGGTTGCGCATCGTCGAGTGCGAGTCGTTGACCAGCACCTCGTCGGCGCCGCCGTCGAACGCGCCCTCGACGGCGGCGTTTACGTCCCCGTGAAGCAGGTCGACGCCGCGCTCGTACTCCGGTTCCCCGTTGACCACGTCTTCCGAGGGTGCGATTCCCGTGATGCCTTCCATGTCCGCTGAAATAAACGCGTTCATGCGGGGTCCTGCGGGGAGCGGCGAAATAAAGCTACCCCGTGGCGCTGTCGACGATTATCGCCGCTGATCCGGGTATCGCCCGGCGCCTGCAGCACCTCCCGGACGGTTTCACATTCCCGGTGTCGGTGACTCACGCTGGCGTCTCCACCGTTGCGTTCCACGATGCACACCGGGGCCGTCCCGCCGGTTGTCGGCTCCGTGTTCCAGTCCACTGTCGTCGGTGTCATCGGTGTTGTCCAGCGGGTGTTCCCCGTCGTTGTGCTGATTGACCGTTCGTACCGAGGTCGCTGACGGATGACCGGATCTGTCGATGCAAGCGGGGTCGGGCCGGCTGAAGCAGCGCGACGTGAGTCTCTTGGCGAACGCGGTGGAACACGGCCAACCCGATGACCACCATGGCAAACTCGAGAGCGGCTTCTTTTTCCCGCCGATCCAGAACCCCCGTCGAAGACCGAATGCGATGTTCGACGCTGACGACACAACGATGAAGGAAGCTATCGGCGACGGCGGCTTCATCGTAACGCGGGTTCTCGACGCCCACGGCTGGGACGTTCGCGTGACCGAGAGGTCCACCGGCGGCGTGCGCTTCGAGTTCACCGGCCACTCGGTGGAATGGGCATCTTGGCCGACGATGACCGTCTGGGAAACGGTTTTGTCACTCGATTTCGACGGTCCCGCGACGGGTGAGAGAGTCCGTTGCCAGGGGTTCTGCCCAGGCTGTGAGATGTAGGTGACGATGGTCGACGAGGAGTGCTCTGACTGCGGGACGGCGCTTGACCCAGAGTAGCATCGCCATATCCCCGGTTGCCGAACCGTTTTTCCAGTGCTCACCGAACGGGAGGCCATGGGAACTCCCCGAAGCGACGTTGGGCTCACGGTCGACGCGTTCAGCGCCCGCGAGGTCCCGGACGGCCGAACCCGCGTCTGTGACCTCTCGGTCAGCTCCGAAGGCTGCGATACCGTTGTCACCGGAACAGTCTCCACGCACGATCTCGCCCGGCGACTCTTCACGCTGCTCCGCGAGGTCCCGGACGTCGACCGGGCGGCGTCCTCGGTTCGGGTTCTTTCGGACGTGGCGAGTGACCGCACGGTCACGGACACCGCCGTTCCCGTCCGGAGCGACCCGGACCAGGCTGCTGAACAGGCCACCCAACTTCTCTATGGTGCGGAGGTAGTGGCCTACGACGCCGACGGAGAATGGCGACGGGTCACCGCCCCGGATGGCTACGTCGGGTGGGCCGCCGCCGAGGCCATCGCGTCCGCCGAGTCGCTCGAGGCAAACGCTGTGCTCCGGGCGAATGTCGAACTCGACGACGGGACGTTCCTTCCGATCGGGACGCCGGGTGAAGCTGTTGCGGAGGATGACAGCACGGTCGAGGTACGGTTTCGATCGGGCGAGACGGCGACAGTGCCCGCCGAGAGTCTCTCCCGGCCGTCAGGACTCCCGTCCGGTCAGGACATTCTCGACATCGCGCGCCAGTTCGCCGGCACGGAGTACGAATGGGGCGGGATGACGACGGCTGGTATTGACTGTTCCGGCCTCGTCTGGGTCAGCTACCGCGTGTTTGGCATCGAACTCCCGCGCGACACCGACCAGCAGCAAACAGTCGGCGTCGCTGTTCCCCGGGACGAACTGCGCCCGGGGGATCTTCTCTTTTTCCCCGGTCACGTCGCCATCAGCACTGGCGGGTCGGGGTACGTCCACGCCCACGGAAGCAGCGGCGGGTTCGTCGAGAGCAGCCTCGACCCCGACGACGAGGGGTATCTCGCCGACCTCGACGATGGGCTCACCTGCTGTCGACGACTCCTGCCCGAGAACTGAGGGGGAGGAACGATTTCCTACGGCTCAGCGTCGAATGTCCTCAGGACCGGGGAACTCCGTCCCGAGCGCGCTGACGAGCGTCGCGACCGTCTCGTTCGCATCCGTGAGGTCGAGCGTCTCGACCGGTGAGTGGGAGTACCGGCAGGGAACGGCGATTGCGCCGGCGTAGCGCCCGCCGCGAACCTGCTGGAGCTCCGTCGCGTCGGTGGAGCCGCTGACCATCACCGTCTCCTGGATGTCGACGTCGGCCGACGCGGCCCCACCTTTCAGCCACGTCCGCGTCTCGCGATCAACGAGCACCCCGCCAAACAGGTACTCCGAGGTGCCGTCGGCAAACTCGATAACCGGCCCCTCGCCGAGTTTCGCGGAGGGCTCGGGTTCGTCCGCGGCGGGGTAGTCGTCGGCAGGGAAGATCTCGAGGGCGATTCCCACGTCCGGGTCGACGGTGTGCCCGGCCATGCGCGCGCCGCGCAGGCCGACCTCCTCCTGGACCGTCGCCACGTAGTGGACGGTCATCTCCGTTTCTGCTGCCTCGGCGACGGCGACGAGGATGGCGAGCGCGATTCGGTCGTCCAGCGCGCGGCCCGTGATGCGGCCGTTCGCGAGGTGGTCGTACTCGCGGTCCCACGTTGCGAAGTCGCCCGCCTCGACGTTCAGCGTTGCGACCTCCTCCCGGGACGTGGCGCCGATATCGATGGTCAGGGACTCCTCGTCGATTTCTTCTTTTTCGTCCTCGGTCATGAGATGACGCGATTTCGGCCCGAGGACGCCCAGCAGCTCGTCCGGACCGACGACGACCCGCTGGCCCGGGAAGTTCCCTTTGTAGTGGCCCGCAATCTTGGTGTACTCCAGGAAGCCGTCGTCCCGGATGGTATCGACGAGCAGCGCAAGCTCGTCCGTATGGGCCGCGAGCATGACCGCCAGTGCGTCGTCATCGCCCTCGCTGGTCGCGATGACGTTTCCCTGTGCGTCACGCTCGATTCGGTCGACGTGCTCGCCGATGCGCTCGGCGAACTCGTCGGCGACATCGTACTCGTTGCTCGGTGCGCCGCGCGCGGCGACGAACGCCGCCAGGTCGTCCTCGTCGATCTCCATACCGCAGTAGAACGGAACAGTCCCAAAAACACTGCGGGTCGGGGAAAGACGGGTAGTCGACCCGCGCGTCGGTGACTCTCACCCCGACTCTGTCGGAGCGTCAGGTCACCACACGAACCTCGTCACCGACCCGAAGCTGTTCACCGCGGTCCCGTTCGGGGACCCGCGCAATGAGCATCATCGTGTAGAAGTGGTCGAACGCGTTCTCGTCGGCCCAGTTGGGAAACGTCTCCTCGCGGCGCGTTACGAACCGCTCGCGGAAGGCCGACAGCGCCTCCCCTGTCTCAGGGTCGCGCTCGGGGACGATACAGCGCCCGCAGGGCGTGACACCCTCGAATCGGACGGTACCGATCTCGAACGACGGCGCCCCGTCGCCGACGAACCGGTCCTCCCAGAACGCTGGCACACCCGCAACCTCGACATTGGCCCGGAGCCGTCGTCGCGCGCTATCGACGGTCATCTCTTCGAACCACGAGGCGACTGCCTCCAGCGTCGCCGTGCTGATGACCGAGGGCCCCATCTCGCGCCGATCCACGAAGCCCAGCGACGGGTCCTGCTCCAGCGTGAGCGCCTCGTCGAAGTAGTCGCTGAACCACTGACCGGCAGCGTCGCGCTCCGACGGGAGCTCGAACACGTGCTCCTCGCCGTCGCCCGGTTCGACACGGAACGTGGCTGACTCCGGGTCGAACGCTGTTCTGAGTCGATGAACCCGGTCGGTCCGCTTCCCGTTGAGAACGTCGCCCTCGGCGTCGAAGAGTGCGAACTCCCGGTCGTGTTCCAGCGTCCCGCCGTCGACCAGTTCTGCCGCGTTGACGTCGATTCCGTCCAACCCTTTTACCGGATATACTGTGAGCCGTTCGAGGCGAGCCATTGAGAGGGCATTGCTGCCCGGCTGTAATAGCGGTTCGTTCGAGGCAACTGGGCGAGGCCGGGAACTCTCAGCCTGGTGGAAGGCTGGTTTCGTTCGCGGTCTCGGTCGGCGTCTCGGTCTGTTCAGCGGCGTCATCGGTGGTTCGGTTCTTCGCCGTGTCCAGCCACTCGGGGGGCGAGACGGAGCCGCTACCCTCGCCGACATCGAGGTACTCCAGGTGGAACCGGACCGGGACCGGCTCCCCCTCCTCCAGTGGGTCGATCTTGTAGCGCACCCTCAGCGACCGGACGAACCCGCGCTGGTCCACGAACGCGACGGCTCTGTAGTCGATGACGTCCGTCCGGAGCTCGATCGGATCACCAGTCGCTTCCACTCGGAAAGTCTGGCAGTCCTGCGTCTCGCTCGTCGACGCACAGCTGACCGACGAGTTCGGGGTCCAGAGGAACCGCTGTAGATAGAGATCGACCCAGCCAACCTGGTCTGAGACGCCAAGAATCCGGCCGCCCTGCTGTTCGACCGAGGCGCGTCGGTACACCAGCTGTTCGGGCCCGTCGAACCGCCAGAACTTCTGGCTGCCGTTTGCGTACACCTGCTTGGTCAGCATCGCTCGTGACGAGTTGTTGCCGACGTCAACCTGCCGCTTCGGGTCCCAGACGGTGAGGTTGTCCTCGCGTTGCTCGACGCGAAAGCCGTACGGCGCGACCTCCTGCTTCTGATACCGATAGTGGACCCAGTTCTGGATCTGTACTGTGGCGTTCCACTGCGTGAGGCCGAGCATGAACGGTGCATGCTGGGGGCCGCTGGCCGCTATCCGGTAGGCGTGGGACTGCCCGTCGAGGAACTCGAAATGGGCGACCGTCAGCTCACCGGCGTTCTCGATGCCGTCGGGGCCGAGTCCAGGCGGGTACTCCTGGTTGCCCCCGATTGCACCGGCTGCACCTGGTGTATACGTCACGTTCAGTTCCGGCGACGCAGCGTCCGAGTCGAGCGTTGGGGGCAGTCCGACACCCACAGCCCAGACCGCGATGCCGATGAGAAGAATCGCGACGAGGACCGCCTGTCGCGCGTTCCAGTCGAACGAGGGCCAGAGCGCAGCGAGATTCAGTCCCGAATCCGCAGCGTCATCCTCGAGAACGACGACTGAAAGCGGCTGGTCGAAGTACTCCGTAAAGAGCACAGCCGCCTGCTCTCGGTCGAGCCCGTAGAGCAAGAGATCACACAGGTCAGCGGGGGTCCGATAGTCGACTCCAGCAGCCTCGGCGGTCGAACGAACCCCGCCGTGGTCGCGAGTCACGACCACCTCGTCGACGTCCGGGAGCGAGACGGACCTGAGCCGAGGTGGCTCCAGTATCGCGATTCGTCGCGTCTCGCCATCCTGACTCACCTGAAGCTGACCGTCGTCCATCTTGACGTCCACCCCACGAGCCGCGTAGAGGTCAGCGACGAACTCCCGTTTGGCCTGGGTGTCGAGCCGGTCGAAAAGCCGCGCGAACGTCGCCCCTGAGACCGGGCCCATCGGACGCTACGAAGTGACGGGGAAACAAAAGTCTTCGTCGGATAAGAGCGCCCCAGACACCCTGAACTGATACGGTCGTGCGTAATTCGGTACCGCTTCGCAGCGACGAGTTCCGTCTCTCGGTGTTGAAACGACGATGTTCCCGAAGGTCGCTGAGAAAAGGGACACACGACCGTCTGAGAGGGTCAATGTCATGGATGGCCCCTCACCAGCTGAGCCGTCCAAGAGCATAAGCAATGTGGGCTCCTACCGAGCGTATGAACGTTCTCGTCACCGGCGTAACCGGGTTCGTCGGTGACCGACTCGTCCCCGCGCTCCGTTCTGCTGGGCACGACGTCTCCGCTCTTGTCAGGAACACCGATGCGTACGTCCCGCGGGATGGAGTCACCGTTTTTCAGGGGGACGTACTCGAGCCGGAGACGCTCGAGGGCGTGCTTGCCGATATCGACGCGGCCTACTACCTCATCCACGCGATGGGTGGTGGCGCGGGGTTCGAAGAACGCGACAGGCAGGGTGCGCGCAACTTCGCCGAGGCCGCCGACGCTGCGGGTGTCGATCGGATCATCTACCTCAGTGGGCTGGGTGTGGACGGCGAGGACCTCTCGGCCCATCTCCGCTCACGGCGGGAGATCGAGGAGGTTCTCGGCGAGGGCGAGTACGACCTGACTGTGCTCCGGGCAGCGATCATCATCGGCGACGGGAGTGCGAGCTTCCAGATCATCCGCCAGCTTTCTTCGCAACTGCCGGTGATGATCACGCCACGTTGGGTCTCGACTCGCGTCCAGCCGATCGCGATATCGGACGTCATCGCGTATCTCGTCGGGATTCTCGACGTCCCCGAAACAGCGGGTGAGACGTACCAAATCGGTGGCCCTGACGTACTCACATATCGGGATATACTGGTCGAAACCGGGCAGATACTCACCGGGCGGAAGCCGATCATCGTCCCGGTCCCGATCCTGACGCCGCGGCTCTCCGCCTACTGGGTTGATCTCGTCACCAACGTCCCGGCCGGAGTTGCGTACCCCCTCATCGACGGCATGGCGACGGACGTGGTTGTGACGGACGACCGGCTCGAGTCACTGGTTCCAGTGGACCGCACGCCGTTCGAAATCGCGGTCCGACGAGCCCTCGAAGAGCGGGACAGCGACTGATGGCCCCGAACTACGGGGAGACGTGGGTGTACGAGAGTCTCGTCGGCGCGGTTCCCGGACTGCAGCTATC
Organism: Halolamina sp.; assembly: GCF_036626355.1. Lineage (GTDB taxonomy): Archaea > Halobacteriota > Halobacteria > Halobacteriales > Haloferacaceae > Halolamina. The sequence goes on from NZ_JAZKRY010000002.1 coordinate 50,452, forward strand.
CGACCGGATGGCACTCGCGATCCAACTGGTCCTGTTCGAAGCCGCCGTGCTCGCGGTCGCGGCGGGCTATGGGCTCTGGGACGCGGTCCCGGCCGCCACCGCAGCCATCGTCGTCGCCGTCGTCGGGAGCTGGCTGATGCTGACGTTCAGCCGGACCATCCGGGAACTACGCACGCCGGAACCGTATCGCCGACTGCTGTTTGGCTCCAGCGTGGAGATGGCGCTAAGCCTCCTCGCATTCGTGCTGTTTGTCACATACCTGTTCGTGGTCGACCCGCGAGGCTCCCAGCCGACACTCCTGCAGCAGCTACTGGGTCCGGAGCCACCCGCGATTGCGGTGGTGCTGTTGCTACTCATCTGTTGGGACGTCATCTACCGCATCGGGACGTGCTGGTGGGCGACGGTTGTCGGGTTCTGGCGGTCGCTTCGATACAGCTTCGACCGGCCAACGACCGGTCGATTCGCCCGCCTGGACGCGCTGAACGTGCTGTTTGCAGCTGTCCAGGTGATGCTGCTCCCGTTCGTTACTGACCACCTCATCCTCGTCGTCGCCGTTCTGGGACACCTCGTCGCCGTCGTCCTCGTCGCCGCTGCGTCCATCGCCCTCCAACGGCGACGGGTCACCGAACGCAGTTGAGCGACCGGTGGCTGCACGCGATTCTCCTGTAGGCCAGCGGCGTACGAGCGTTCCTACGTTCGACGCCGGGTTCGAGGCGTTCGACCCCGCCGAGCGAGTGCCGGACGTCTTCGAGAGGAACCTGCTGGTCGTCTTCGGCATCCTCGGCGCGCTGTTACTCGTCCGATCGATCAGTGCCTGGCGCGAGGGCCCCGTTGCCGCGGGAGACAGCCGAGTCAGCAGCGGCCTCTGGGTTTCCTCTCTCGTCGCAGTAGTATCGGCCTGCACAACCTCACGAAGGGGCTCGCCATCGGGCCTACCGGGTGTCTGCAGGGGCAGTCGGTGACGACCGAGACCGAGCTGGGACTACCTACTTCGCGAACAGCGGACGGGCTGTCCCCATATCAGACGTCTCTGGCGGATTCGGGGTTAATTACGTGCGCTGCATATCGGTGAGTATGGAGTTCACTATCGTCCAGGGGGATATCGCCGAACAGGAGGCGGACACCCTCGTGAACGCCGCGGGGACGAGTCTCCAGATGGGCAGCGGTGTCGCCGGCGCGCTCCGCCGACACGCAAACGGCCCGATCAACGAGGAAGCGGTGTCGAAAGGCCCCATCGACCTCGGAGCGGTCGCCGTGACCGACGCCTACGAACTCGATGCCGAGTACGTCATCCACGCGGTCGCGATGCCGCACTACGGCGACGGGCGCGCGACTCCCGGGAGCATCCGCGCGGCGACGCGGAACAGCTTCGAGAAAGCCGACGAACTCGACTGTGAGTCACTGGTCGTCCCAGTGCTTGGAACCGGAGCCGCAGGGGTACGGGTCGGAGCCGTGCGAGATGGCCTGGGGACGCGCGGCGGTGTACTGGGTTTTTGAGCATAAGGCTACGGATATTCAATACGGACGACCCACAGCGGCCACGAGGACGGTTGCTGTGTGTCGAATAGCCCGAAGACATGCTACACATGAGCGAGTTCGACATCATCCAACCCAAGGCAATCGAGGCAGGGGACGCGACTGACGCATACTTCGACCGAACGGTCGAGACACTCGAGTACGCGGACCGGAACCCCACCGTCGTCGCCGAGGTCACGGCCGACCAGTTCCCGTCCGGCGAGTTCGAACTGCTCGCCGGCCTGAAAGACGCGGCGCATCTTCTCGACGGGTTACCGATCGACGTGGACGCGCTGCCCGAAGGGACGCTCTTCGACGGCGGCCCGGTTCTCCAGATCGAGGGAGCGTATCTCGACTTTGCGCGGTACGAGACGGCGCTACTGGGCTTTCTCTCCCACGCGTCAGGCATCGCCACGAACGCACTTTGCACCCGTCAGGCGGCACCGGAATCACTGGTCCTGAGTTTCGGGACGCGACACGTCCATCCCTCGATCGGGGCGGTTGTCGAGCGGTCCGCGCTGCTGGGTGGACTCGACGGCCTCTCGAACGTCGCTGCTGGCGAGGTCATCGGCCAGGAGGCCGGCGGAACGATGCCCCACGCGTTACTGATCTGCTTCGGAAAGGGGAACCAGGAACTGGCATGGCGAGCGTTCGACGAGGCTGTCGCCGATGCTGTTCCCCGGGTGGCTCTCTGTGATACGTACTCCGACGAGGTGGACGAGGTCATGCGTGCGGCTGCGACCCTCGGCGACTCCCTCGAAACTGTCCGCCTCGATACGACCGGCTCACGGCGGGGCGACTTCCGCCACATCGTCAGGGAGGTCAGGTGGGAACTCGACGCGAACGGGAACGAGGACGTCGACATCTTCGTGAGCGGCGGGGTCACGCCCGAAACGATACAGCAGCTCCGGGACGTCGTCGACGGCTTCGGGGTCGGTGGATACATCAGTAACGCTGACCCGGTTGATTTCGCCCTCGATATCGTCGAGGTGGACGGCACGGCTGGCGCAAAGCGCGGAAAGCTCTCCGGACGAAAGCAGGTCTACCGGACTGCCGACGGCGGCCATCACGTTGGTCTCGCCAACCGCGCCGGCCCGGAAGACGGCGAAGCGTTACTCGAACCGCTCATCCGTGACGGCGAACTCGTTCGCGAGTTCGACCTGGATACCGCGAGCGAGCAGGCGGCGACCGATGCGGCTCGGACCGGATTCGGTCCCTGAAAACCGCAAGCTGTCCCCCGAAGAGCAATGCAGCCGGCCGAGGAGGAGCCGGCGTACGAAGGGTAAAATTCGGGTAATACGTCCGGTTCCGACGGAATTTCTTGGTGAAAATCCTCGATAGCAGTTGGTTAGAGACTGGTGAGGGAGTCGTTATTGTCTTCTGTCCGGCAGTATCAGTACCGACCCAATCCGGCGACCGCAGTCAAGAATCGGCTGACAGAGTGCCTGCTCACGGCCGTATCCTCCCGAACGCACAACAGCCGCTTTCGGCCGTCGCGAGTGTTCGACGAGCAGTTGCGCACGCGAACGTTTATTCGGGAGCATATCTATCACAGCAACATGATTCACCCTCCCGTACGGTACCCGCTCAATCGTGGAGGAGTCTGAACGTGCCGGGGGTTCTCTTCTGGGCCCTGGTCGTACTGGCAACACTCACGAGCCTCGCCACGGCGTGGGCCCTCGGTGCGAACAGCAACTCACCACCGTTCGCGCCGGCGATCGGCGCCAATGCCATCTCGACGATGCGGGCGGCCTTCCTGATCGGCATCCTCGCGGCACTCGGCGCACTCACCCAGGGCGGGGCGATCTCGGAGACGATCGGGGCCGGGCTCATCAACGGTGTCCAGATCACGTCGCTCGCGGCAACGGCGGGGCTTCTGACCGCAACTGGGTTCATGGTCATCGGCGTCTACACTGGCTATCCAGTCCCTGCGGCGTTCGCGACCACCGGGGCGATGGTCGGCGTCGGCCTCTCGCTCGGCGGCGATCCCGCCGTCGATACGTACCGGCGAATCGGGATCTTCTGGCTGCTCGTTCCCCCTGTTTCGGGCGGACTTGCCTATCTGACGGCGACCCTCCTCCGCCGCGACGATATCCCAGATACGGTCGGCGTTCCGCTCCTGGCGGGGGTCGTCGGCGGAATCGTCGCAAACGTCCAGCTGGCGGTTATCCCCTCGCCGCCAACCGTCGCTCAGAGCTCCATCGCGAGTTTCATCTCGAGACAGTTCCAGACACCGACAGTCCTCGGAATCGAACCCGTTGCGGTGCTGGTCACGCTGGGCGCTGCCGTGGTGAGTTTCCGGGCGATCCGCCGACGGACACAACAGTCAGCTGAAAAAGGCATCCGCACGTTCCTCATCGTTCTCGGGAGCGTCGTCGCTTTCTCGAGTGGCGGCAGTCAGGTCGGACTGGCGACCGGTCCACTCGAGAACCTCTACGGTGTGGAACTCGGCCTGCCCAGTATCGTTCTCCTGGCTCTCGGCGCGACCGGCATCCTCGCCGGCGCCTGGATGGGCGCGCCGAAGCTGCTCCAGGCGACCTCCCGCGAGTACGCACAGTTGGGGGTCAGACGCTCGATCGCCGCGCTGGTCCCCGGGTTCATCATCGCGCAACTCGCCATCGCGCTGGGGATCCCCATCTCGTTCAACAACATCATCATCTCCGGAGTCATCGGTGGTGGACTCGCCGGCGGCTCGGGGGGCGTCTCCCGCCGAAAGATTGGCGTGACGCTCGGGTTCTGGGTCATCACGCTCGGGTCCTCTATCGCAGTCGGATTCGGGCTCTACAAGCTCTTCGCCGCGGCGCTCGGTGGCTGAGCACCGGTTGCTCAGCGGACCACGGTCACGGTCACGGGCGCCTCGCTGACGACGTTCGTCGCCACGGTTCCGAGCAACCGCCGGGCGACCTCGCCCTGCTCGCCCCCGTGCCCGCCCATCACGATGCGGTCGACGTCGTGGGCGGCGACGTACTCGAGGATTGTCTCGGCTGGCTCACCGGTCTCTATCGCCGTCTCGACCGTTCGGTCGACCTCCATCGCGTGGGATTTTGCTCGTTCGATGATGCGGTCGGCCCGGTTACGTGCGCTCTCACGGCGGTCCTCGCCGGGTTCGAGAATCCCCCCTTCACTCATCGACGCGTCGATGGGCGTCACCACGTTCAGGACTGTCACTTGACAGTCGAAGAGTTCGAGTGCCTCTTCCAATGCCGCATCCGCCAGCGGTGATCCGTCGAGCGGGACGAGGACGTGCGATGGCGCCATAGGACTGCTTGACTCCCAACCCACATATTGCCGGCGGTCATCCGGCAGTTCACGGGGCAAACAGCGAAATCGTCACCGCCGCGCTCGTGAGGCAAGCCACCCGGCTCCAACAGGAGTGGAGTGACTTCCGCTACCGGCTGCTCGGGATGGAGTAGTGGTTACGGCTGTGTCGATAATCTGGCCCAGAGTACGGTGAGAGATTCCTCAGCATTCAACACAGAGGAGCCACGTAGCACAACGAATATCGATCTTCCTGGAACCAGTACAAAACGGTCTGAATGAAAATAGGGGACAAATATAGAACGCTACACCCGGGGCGAGACCACTTCAGCGGCAGGTGATCCGAGCCGATACCAGCCATTGATCGCCCCAGCGACCCCGGACAGCACGTCGAAGGCTGTAACGAAGGCGATCCTGCCGAACAGTCCAGATGTATCGAACTCAAAGAGTCCAATTGGGAGGAGAATGAGCACAGTCGTACCCCCACCCCGAGACCGGCGAGAATGGCACGGGCGGGATACTCGCCGTACAGGTATCGTTGGGTAGTGGCCAGTTGACCGTCTGAGCCGCATGAACTCATCTGTGTTCGGGGGTAGCCACCGTGATTCCACAATCTGAGAGAGTGTCACAGAGGCGCCCTGTATTCATACTGCCGGACAGAACGATGCAACCATCGCTCGCCGTGAATCGGCCGTCAGCTCGTGTGAGAGCCAGAGACTGGTGAGCGAGTCTGTACTGACTTCTGTCCGGCAGTATATCTCATACTGTAATCAGGGATGGTCTTCCCTGATTTCGCACATTTTAGCTCGCTGGGGAAATCGAGATGTTGGCCTGTTTTGATACACTGAATCCCACCCGTGTACAGGTGGGTAGCTCATCTGAGGAACGACCAGAGGAGGACGGCAAATCCGCAAAGGAGTGCAACTGATTCAGCAATGTGGACCTGGGTCAGCGTCAGTGTCGTGAGTTGATACAGAAATCCCTCGATGAGGACGCCGAGGGTGATGAAGCCGAACCCGATTGTCGCGTCGCGGAGATAACGAGTCCCTTCCTGACGGTACGCGCGAAAACTGATAGCTGTCGTCGTAAGCCCCAGTCCGAGCAGGAGAACGCGGACTCCAACCAACGCCAGTTCCCAGCCATCACTCACGAATCATCACTTTCGTCTGTTGATTGGGGTAGCTGTCCATACAACGAGTACAGAATGACCAGCATCCCCACCGCGACGATGCCGGTCTGGATAGTGCCGGCCAGAAAGATCGACAGGTCGAACACATCGAACAGCACCCCTTCGATGACCGATCCGACACTGATGAACAGGAATCCGACAGCGACGTACAGCATCGGCTCGCTGCCATGGACGCTGTATCCATTGTACGCCTGATACGTTATCAACAACCCGAGTCCGACGGTGATGAGTTTCGCGATGACGAGTTCGATGTGCATGGTTAAGTCTCCCGGATATCACTCCAGATCCGTGAAAATCGTTTGGCTGCGTCTTCACGAACGTGTACGCTGACGTCGATCGTTCCTTCGTCGATATCGATGTCGAGGTGATCGATGTTCGCTTCGTAACGGCTGTGATGGCTTCCGTCCGCTTCGATCTGCGTCCGCTCGACGAGGAGGTCGGCGTCGATCATGTCCTCCACTCGCCGATAGATGGTGGAGCGGGCAACGTCACATGTTTCGCTGAGTTCTTTCGCTGACATGGCTTCCCGGCTCGTCGCTGCAAGAATCTGGCGGACGAGCTCTTCGCCGAGTAGCTCCAGCAGTACGGCAGGTGGTTCGTCACTGGACACAGCTGTTCCTCGCAGTGTCCGTTACACAAGCGGGCATACTGAAGAATGGGACCGGTTTGCGTCGCGTGCAAAACAGGTTCCCAGCCTATCCGGCCTCCGCTCGTACACGCATCTGTGAGGTGATCAAGATGTCCAACGAAACGCAGAGTCGACGGCGATTCCTTGCTGGCACCGCTGGAGCAACACTCACGCTCGGCCTTGCGGGCTGTGTCTCGGGCGAAGAAACCGGCGCAGATGGGAGCACGGAGGACGAAAAACACACCGAGAAGCACGAGGACGAAACAGACACCGAGCACCACGAGGACGAGACGAGTGATCACGACGACGGGCACGGTGACGAGGATACACACAGCGAGCACGATGAGCAGACCGACGAGGAGGGTCATGGCCACGACCACGATGAAGGAACGCCCGAAGAGCCCTCCCCGACCGCACACGTGACGATGGAAACCGACGGAAGCGAGCAACATTTCAAACCACACCTCGCCTGGGTCGAAACCGGCGGGACGGTGACCTGGGAAATCGAAAGCGGCCAGCACAACGCAGTCGCCTACCACCCGGAGAATGGGGGGAAAGCCCTCCGGATACCAGAGCGCGCAGAACCTTGGAGCACCGGGATGCTTCGTGAGGAGGGTGAAACCGCTCGCCATACGTTCGAGACCGAGGGTGTCTACGACTACTGCTGTACCCCACACGAAAGTGTCGGGATGGTCGGCACCGTCATCGTCGGCGAACCGGACGCCCACGACCAACCCGCCCTCGAAGACCCCCAGAGCTCCGTGCCCGAGGGCGCGAGAAACGAACTCACTGAGCTCGGAGAGAAAGTCAACGAGGCTCTCGGACACACTCACTAACGCCAGCGCCGTCCGAAGACACACCACCCGGTAATTCGAACCGGGCCCGGTTCAGCGTCCTGTGACTCGTCCGGGGCGACATGCTGGCATCGACGAGTTTGCTGACGAAATCGGTCAGGAGCGCGGCTGAGCCTCGACTGCGCGGCCTGTGAGGTGCGACGCCCAGGGTGACACCCAATTCAGTAGCTCGATACTGTGATCTCACTGGCGAGTACTGTCGCCGAATCACCGAGTCCGCAAAACCGGTTCCAGCCGCCACGCATAATGGACCCTGGTTCGTATTGCCAGTCAGTTCCCTGGCAGGAACTGTCTTCGATGGTCGACATCCACGACAGCGCTGAGCAGGTCTTGCCCTCGGGACGCGAGACACTGTTCGGAGCCGCTGTCGCCGCGGCGGTGCTCGCGGGATACGTCTGGCTAGCCGGGGGTGAGGCGGTGGTTCGGGCGCTCGGACAGCTCTCGCCAGCGTGGGCGACGACGCTGGCCCTGTCGGGGGGCGCTCCGCTGCTCATCTGGGGCGTCTCGCTCTGGATCGTGTTCGCCGCCATTCATCGGCGGATTCCCGTGTGGAAGGCGATCGGGCTGTTCCTCGCCTCGGTGTACCTGAACAGCGTTACGCCGTTCGGGCAACTCGGCGGCGACCCGCCGAGCGCTCTCCTTATCGCCCGGGAGAGTGGCACGTCGTTCGAATCCGGACTCGCCGCGGTTGGAAGCGTCAACGCGCTCAACCGTCTCGCGGTCGTCTGTCTCGGCCTCATTGGCGTGGCGTGGTACACCGCCCGAATCGCGGTCGCACAGCGGCTCCAGGAAGCCGTTGTACTTGTCGTCGGTCTCGGAGCGATCGGGGTGGCCGTCGTCGCAATCGCGTGGCTTCGCCGCGACGTCGTCGCTGACGTCCTCGCGACGCTCCTGCGGGCGCTCGGGTCACAGCTGCCGTTTGTCGAGACCCCGTCCCGCGCGGCGACCGTCGAGCGAATCGACGAGTTCGTCGCCGCGGTGGAACGCCTCGCGTCGCATCCGCGCGTGCTGGTCGCCGCGTTCCTGCTCGGCGTCGCCGGCCAGGTCGCCGTGGCCGGGGTTCTCTGGTTGGTGCTTGTCGCGCTCGGCGTCGCTGTTCCCATCCCGTTCGTCCTGCTCGTCATCCCGGCAGCGAAACTGGCAGGACTCACGCCGCTCCCAGGCGGTTCGGGGCCTGCCGAAGCGTTGTTGAGCGGATTGCTCGTGACGGGAGCCGAGGTTTCGGTCGCGGTTGCGGCGGCGGCGGCACTACTCTATCGGGCGGTCGCCTTCTGGCTCCCGACGGTCTTGGGCGGGCTGCTCACCATTGCATTTCTACTTCATCCGTCGGAGGAGTAGTCCCGTCATCGCTCGTTCCGATCCCGGCTCACGGTTGACGATACAGGAGGCCGAGAACGGCGATCAGCAGTACCTGCACGAGTTTGTCGATTATTTCGACGGGGCTGATGGCGGGATCGCCGCCGAGTTGGTTGAACTGCACCCAGAGCACGATTTGGAGCGCGGTGAACAGGATCCCCGCGACGTAGAGCTGTCGTCGCCGGACGTCCCGGAGAAAGAGCAGTATCCCCCCGAAGAAGCCGAGTCCGGCCAGAGCGAGTGCCACTGCGAGGGGTTCAAAGCCGAACGACGCGATACTGCTGACGCCGATAGCGAGGTGGATCACGCCGGTGACCGCCGCGAGCACGACTGTCCCCCAGTGGAGTCGTGTGAACGACGCCGTCCCGATAGAGTTGTCCATGGAGACGTATCAGGATACTGGTGACTAATAACTACTCCCCGTTGGACCGCTCGTGAACCCGTTTCCTGTACAGTTGGTCTCCAGGGTGAACCGTACGGGAACTGACCAGGTTGCGGAGCCGACAGACATTTGACGACATCGCCGTTTCCCTCTGTATGGATATCGAGCACGCCTGTTCTTGCGATGATCCGGTGGTTTCGGTGGTCGTTCCGTCCGTTCCCGCGTACGACCACAGCACCACGGTGGGCTGTCTCACCGACCAGTCTCTCGAACAGCCGTACGAGGTGCTCGTCGTCAACGACGGGTCACTCGACCGCTCCGAGGCGCGCAACGCAGGGCTCCGCAGGGCGAGCGCGGATATCGTCGCCCTGACCGACGACGATACGCGACCGCCGCGGGACTGGCTCGAACGTATCGTCCATGAGTTTCGTGGGGACCCAGAGCTCGTCTGTCTCGAGGGCGCGGTCTACGGCGGCTGTCGAAACCTCGGCTCGCGAAACTACGTCGGTTGTAACCTCGCCGTGCGGCGGGAGGCCGCGCTGTCCGTCGGTGGGTTCCGCTCGGCGTTCTCGGAGTGGCGCGAAGACGTCGAGTTCGGGTGGCGGATGGAACGGGACGCCGACGGTCACTGTCGGTACAGCGAAACGCTTCGGATGTGCCACCCGACAGCTCCTCGAACAGCGTTCAAGGCGGACCTGGAGCGACAGTTACGGGAGGAGTACCCCCGACGCTACGAGGAGGTACTGAACGCGTCGATAGCACGACGGCTCTACAGACGCCTCCGGGTGCTTGGCGTCACCCAACCGATTCACCGGGCGATGAACGCGGTCCGCCGGCGCATCGGTGACTCACGTGTCGTCTGGCCGTAACCCAATTGGCGGCCTTCCCGATGTGGCGCCCCTCCTCCGGAACCGCCGCGCGTTCACGAGCCTCAGCGTCCAGAGGGCTCGACAGCACCGAGAGCACCTCGCCCCTGAGCAATCTGCGTCTCCCGCCCGACGAGCGCACACACGACGAGCCTGCCCGACCACGGCGAACAGTGCCGCTCGGAAGAGCAATCCTCCACGGAACTGCAGGGGACTGCGGTCACCGGCAACGGAAAAACCACGATGCGGATTCCTGAAGCACGGGCCCGATTCGGGACAGAGCCGATGGAGCGTGCTGGCCCCGCTGGGTCGATAACCAAGCTGGGTGCCGGCCACGTCGAGAGTGAGATTGCGCTGATAGCTCCTGTACGAGTACTTTTCCCACCGGCGCCCGAGCTCTCGAGACGATGGGGAGGAACCCAACTCGTCGCGGCTATCTCGCTGGAGTTGGTGGTGTCATCACGGCTGGGCTCGCCGGCTGCAGCGAATCTTCCGAGTCACCCAACAGTAATAGGACAGGTAGCACTGAGCTATCGACTGGTGGCTCAGACACCGCGAATTACGCTGATCTGGATCTTCGGGAAGCAAACGTTGTTGGTGTCACTGTTGAACAGGCAGACGGTGAGTACCGCTTCGATGTGTCGCTCATCCATGACGACGACGGAGAGGACGGCTACGCGGACTGGTGGCAGGTCGAGACGCGGGAGGGAGCGGAACTCGGTCGCCGTGATCTCCTGCACGCCCACGGCACCCAGGTGTTCACCCGTTCCAGCACCATCTCGGTGCCTGCGACCGTCTCGGAGGTCGTCGTCCGCGGACACGATGAGACCCACGGCTACGGTGGACAGGCGATGATTCTGACCGTAGAGACGGGTGAAACAGACGCCGTGAAACAGGGACCGGAGCCGCAATCGTTCGCCGAGTAAGCTCGGCAGGAGCTGCGACCGATTCCAGCGGCAGAAGGGGCGAGTGCCCGACTGCCCGTATCTTTCGCTGCCCGCAAACGCGACCGGGCGAGTTCACGCCCGGAAGAGATTTATCACCTCGTCGACGACGTCGGATTCGACCGCAAGGATGTAGCGCTCCGTGGCCTCCAGAACCGTCTCAGGGCCGGCGAGTTCCTTCCGGTCTGCGGGTGAGATCAGGAGGCTGCCCTCCGGGAGTGCGATCTCGTCGAGACGTCGCCCCGCCACTGACGCTGACTCGGCGACGGCCAGCTCGATGATGTCGAGTTCGGCAGTCGGGTAGACGAGCGTCTGAATATCCTCACCGGTGAGCATGTCCGCCGCGTGGTCACCGCCGAGGGACTGTGGCAGCAGGGTGGCGTCGACCACCTCGTCGTACTCTTGCTCGGCCCGCGTTTCGGCTCTGGCGAGCGTTCGGATATCCGGGGCGACCTGCTGTGCTTCCATGCAGATAGCCAAGTTCGCTCCCGTCTCGTTGGTGAGTGCGGCGATGGCGTCAGCGTTGTCCAGGTCGGCCTGTTTCAGGACCGATGGCCGCGTCGCGTCGCCATGGATGACGGGGCCGAGGTAGGCCTCCGATAGTTCCTCGACGCGCTCCCCGTCGGATTCGATCAACACCACATCGTGGCCCTGTTCCGCGAGATTCTCGGCTGTCTGCAGCCCAACTCGTCCCCCACCGGCGACGACGTACCTGTTTTGTGCCATTGTTCGACCGTTCGAAGTGAACCGTCTTCAATGACCCTTCGATTCCTACACTCTGAAACGAACTCCCCGGTGTCAGCACGCGACCTCAACTGGCTTTATCAATCACCGGTATAATTCCTGCAAGGGGAGAACTCACCCGATAATAATATGCACCGAGCGAGTCCGCCTGAGCGTACAATGTACGACGAGCGAAACGGTGGCCGTGAGTAATGAGCGGGAGCCAGACCCGATCGCCGGAGGCCGAACTCGGGCTACTCGACGCGACGATGATCGGGATGGGAGCGATGATTGGGGCTGGTATCTTCGTTCTGACAGGGCTTGCAGCCGAAATTGCCGGCCCGGCTGCGATCATCGTCTTTGCACTGAACGGGGTCGTCACCGCGTTCACCGGTCTCTCGTACGCCGAACTCGCCGCTTCGATTCCGAAAAGCGGTGGCGGGTACGCCTTCGTCCGGGAGATTTTCGACGACTTCTCCTCGTTCATCATGGGCTGGATGCTCTGGTTCGCCTACATGATCGCGGGTGCGCTGTACGCGCTGGGGTTTGCGCCGAACTTCCTCGAGTTGCTGCACGTCTACGGAATCGTTCCGCCGCCGGGTCAGGTGGGTGCGATCGCGATGCCCGTCGTCGACGCGACGGTGCCGATCGCCTTCCTGCTGGCGTTCATCGCGGTACTCGGACTGGTAGCACTCAACGCGGTCTCGACAGCAGCCAGCGGGAGCGCCGAGACCATCTTTACGATTATCAAGGTGAGCATCCTGCTGGTGTTCGTCGCGTTCGGGCTCACGTCGCCGATGTTTTCGGGGGCCGAGTTCCAGCCGCTGTTCTCAGAGGGCACCGGGGCTGCCGCGGTGTTGCCGGCAATGGGGCTCACCTTCATTGCATTCGAGGGGTACGACCTCATCACTACCGTCACCGAAGAGGTCGAAAACCCTCGAGAGAACATCCCGAAGGCGATCTTCATCAGTCTCGTGGCGACGGTGATCGTCTACCTGACGGTCGTGACGGTTGCCGTGGGAACGCTCGGGGCCGAAGGACTCGCGGACGCGGGCGAGGCAGGTATCGCAACGGCGGCGACGTCCTTCATGCCGACCGGGCTCCCAGTCATCCAGAACGGCGGCGCACTCATCGTCTTCGGCGCGGTGTTCTCGACACTGACCGCGCTGAACGCAGTGGTGATCGCCTCCTCGCGGGTCGCGTTCTCGATGGGTCGCGAGGGCCAGCTGTTGCCATCATTCGGTCAACTGCATCACCGCTACGGGACGCCGTTCGTCGCGATTCTCGCCAGTGCGGTCGTGATGCTCGCGTCGGTCGCACTACCGACACAGAGCGCCGGCAACATGTCGAGCCTGTTTTTCCTGCTCTCGTTTATTATCGTCAACGTCGCCGTGATCAGACTCCGCCGCGAGCGTCCGAACATGAACCGCCCCTACGAGATGCCGTTCTACCCCGCGCCGCCGGTGATCGGCGTCGTTCTCAACCTGATTCTAACCGGGGTTCTCGTGGAGTACCTGTTCCGGACGGATCCGTTGGCGTTGGTACTCAGCGTGGGGTGGATCATTCTCGGGGGGATCGGCTACGTGGCACTCAACCGGCTGAAAGCGCCGCCGAAAGGCGAACTGACGGGTACCGACACGGACATAACACCGAAAGCTGAAGACTGAACCAATGACCAGTGACCTCGACATCGTCATCGCGGGCGGCGGGCGCGTCGGCTTCCAGACAGCCGAGATACTTGCCAACCGTGATCACAACGTGACGATCATCGAACGTGACGAACGAATCGTCTCGGAAATCGCCGACGAATGGATCGCGACGGTTATCCAGGGCGATGCGACCAATCCTGACATCATCGAACAGGCTGGTATCAAGCGAGCCGACGCGATCGCGGCTCTCACCGGTGAAACCGGGCTGAACCTCGCGGTCTGCCTGGCTGCCGCAGAGTTGTCTCCCGAAATCCGAACGGTGGCGCGTATCGAGCGCTCGACCGGCGAAGCCTACACCCGGTTTGTCGACGCAGTACTCTTCCCTGAACGTGCTGGTGCGCGCGTGGCCGCGAACGAAATCGTCGGCAGCGACGTCCAGACGCTGGCTGACGTGACCGGCAATCTCGACATCATGCTCGTTCGTGTCGCGGAAGGAGCCCCGGCCGCCGGAAAGCAACTGACCGACGTGCGCTTTCCCGCGGGGACACTGATCGTTTCCGACGATGAGGGCCAGCGGATCGCCCGCCCGGATACGACGCTGACCCCCGGCAACCGCTACGTCGTCGCCGTCGAACCGGACGTTGCCAACGAAGTGATGAATTTGATGCGGGGCTGAAACCCTCAGTCTCAACCATACCCCGAGGTCGGTACGTACAGACGAGGATTTCACCGCGAACAAGCGAGGCGAGAGAGCGGGCCAAGGAGGCCCGGAAGGGGCCGACGCAGGTCTGTCGCCAGAAATAACTCTTCGTAGACCTGGCGATGGCTCGTCCATGTCACCTTCCAACACAAGGAAAAGCGTTGATCGAATCTCGAACCGATGCTCGATAGTAGGTCAGGTTCGGAACTGCTACCAGTTTCATACCGATTTCCGTTACCTAAACGATTATTAGGTCTCAAAGCAGAGCAGGATTCATGTCGTCCAACAATTATGAACTGTACGAACTGGACGAACCGAACCTGACGGGTCTCGAGCGCGATCTTTTCGAGTCTATCTCGAGAGAAGAGCCGTGGGCGCTCGTAAAGGAGTTCTCGGACCTCGTTCGTGAGTCCGGATCAGCAGACGAACGACGTGCAGCCAGCTATCTCACCGAGAGACTGGCCGACCTCGACGTTCCCTACGAGAGGTACGATCCGGAACTGTGGTTGAGCCACCCGAGAGACGCGTCACTCACCATAGAATCTCCCACAACCGAATCGATCAACGAGGTCAAGACCGTCGCTTTCTCGGGGAACGGGGAAGTAACAGGCCCGGTGGTTCAAATCGATCCGCCGGACGCTTCGGATGCCGGCGGTATTCTTACCGCACAGCTGTCGGGGATCAAAGAAGACCTCGATGATGCGATCGCTCTCGTCGAAGCCGACTATCTCTCGCGAGATATGATTCAAACCCTCGAGGCTGAGGGTGCCAACGCCGTCATCGGCGTACAGGGACATCCACACGAACCACACGAAGGCATCGCCACGCCGGTCTGGGGGGCGGTTCCGAAGCCAGACCGACAGGACCGGATTCCGGATATCGTCGTGGTGAACGTCTCTCGGGCCGCCGGAGATCGACTGTTCGAGCTCTCGGCGGGGGAGGCCGATATCGAAGCGACGGTCTCAGCGAGTGCTCCCCGGGACTGGTACAACTGCCCCCTAATTGTCTCTCGGATTCCCGGTCAGGCAGATCCGGACGATGACGACTTCGTCCTCCTGCACGCACACTTCGATTCTTGGCACTACGGGGTAACGGACAACGCTACGGGTGATGCCGGACTGCTGGAACTCGCGCGAGTGTTCAACGAGTACAGGGATCAATTGAAGCGCGATCTCTGGATTGCGTGGTGGCCTGCCCACTCCACGGGCCGGTACGCGGGCAGCACGTGGTTCACGGACGAGTTCGCCCTCGAACTCGAAGAAAATTGTGTTGCCCACGTCAACATGGACTCTCCGGGCGTGGCGGACGCGACAGAATTCGTCGGGGGAACCCAGTGGATGCCGGAGGCCAACGAACTTTGTCAGTCCGCCATCGCGGACGTCTGTGGGAAAGCTTCTGCGGAGTCCCGAGTCGCCAGAGCGGGCGACTATTCGTTTGACAATATCGGTATCACCGGGATGTTCATGGGCTCGTCGACGATTCCGATGGAACTACGCGAAGAACGAGGGTGGCACGTCGTGAGCGGTTCTGGCGGCCACGCAAGGGCTTGGCACCTCTCGACTGACACCATCGAGAAAGCCGATCCGCAGGTCCTCGTTAGAGACGCTCGGGTGTACGCTACCGTGGTTGCCCGATTGACGAACGAGGAGATTCTTCCCCTCGATCACCGGCATTCCGTCGAAGTTCTACGAAAACACGTGACCGACTACGCGGAGGCGGGCGGTAATCACTTCGACCTCGACCCCGTCCAGACCGCACTGGCGCAACTGGAAAACACAATCGATGAGTTCTACCGGGACGTCGATTCCGGTGCAATCTCGGCTGAGACGGCCAATTCGATCATCAAGCGCCTCTCCCGGGGACTCGTCCGTCTTGATCATACGGAACGCGGACAGTTCGAACAGGATCCGGCGACGAATCGACCACCGTTGACGAAACTGGCACCGGTTTCCGATCTTCCCACGCTACAGGGCGACGAGTACAAATTTCAGCGGACACATCTCAAGCGTGCACGAAACGCCGTCCTCAAAGAGCTGAACCAGTTGCACACGATGGTAGTTGAGCAACTGGACAGCTAACAGCGGCTCTCTGGACACGGAGTCCCGGTGAGGGAAACCCCAGTGGTTCTCGCCACCAACTGCTGTCGAAATAACGCCGTCGATAGGTGGATTCTTGCGTCGGAACGACTCTGAATACGGAGTGTGTAGTGACCGGCTGGTTCCGCAGATTCGACGTGAAATGACGAGGGTCCGCTGCTGGACTCGCGGGGTTCCCGTGAACGACCGACGGAACTGAATGGGAGCTACCGAGTCAACGACTGAGTGACTGAGCGTCGCGAAGGAACGACCGGAGTGGACTCGCGGGGATTTGAACCCCGGGCCTTCCCCGTGCCAGGGGGATGATCTACCACTGATCTACGAGCCCACGATGCCAACAAATCGTTTCGCCGTCGCATTATTAAGGGCTTCGATGCGGTCGCAGACGGCCCGGACGCCAACCATGGTGGGCGGAAGGCGACCCCCTCTACGAAGAACGCTCTCGTAGGTCGCTCGGCGTCTCCGGCGCGTTCGCCCTCCCCAATTTGGGGCGAGCGTTGACCCCCGCCATCACGCCGGTGACTGCACGTCGTGAGCGAACGCCCACTGGTTGACTTGTCTTGCCCGCGACTGGTTCGACCGGCTGTACCTCACCGAGCAAGAGACAGGGACGTTCTGGTGTCCCACTGGACCGATCCGTCTCACCCGAATCGAGACGCTGTTTCTGCTGACTCATAGACCGTGCCACCGACGACACTGCATAATCCCGAGCACCGACCTCGGATGGAAAGCCATTAATTCCCCCGCCGGTCAGTGGAGAGTGGGAACAGCACGGCCGCAAATCTGACTCGCTCGGGTCCGCCGGGCTTCGAGATTGCGGAAGTGTACCGACAGAGCCGTCGGTCTTTTCGCGGTCAGTGCCGTTCCAACTCAAACCAATGGCACGAATGCACACTCGTCGCCGCGGGTCGTCCGGTTCGGACAACCCCGTGGCAGAGGAAGCGCCGGAGTGGAGCGACGTCGACGCCGAGGATGTGGAGTCTCGCGTCGTCGAACTCGCAGAGCAGGGCCACGACCCCAGTCAGATCGGCCTGAAACTGCGCGATGAGGGCGTGAAAGGCACGCCCATCCCGGACGTCAAGCTGGCGACCGGGAAGAAAGTCACCGAGATTCTCGAGGAGAACGGAGCGGAGTCCGAGCTTCCCGAGGATCTCCGGAACCTGATGGAGCGCGCAGTCGGTCTGCGCAAACACATGGAGCGAAATCCGCAGGACGCCCAGAACAAGCGGGCGCTCCAGAACACCGAAGCGAAGATCCGTCGCCTGGTGAACTACTACCAGGGCGACAAGCTCGACGCGGACTTCGAGTACGACTACGAAACCGCCGAAGAGCTGCTTTCGTAGATGTCGAGTGCACGCCCCGCGGTCGAGGACGCCACCGCTGAAACGCTCGCGTCGGCCCCGTTCGTGCGGGTCGTCGCCGCGAGCGACGGCGACAGCCTCGCGGCTGCCGGCATCCTCGCAGGGGCGTGTGAACAGCGCGCGCTGCCGTTCCAGCTCCGCCTCGGCGAGGGGGACGCGACAGAGGACGCCGTCACCGTCGCCGTTGGCCCAGTTGGGGTCGAGGGGGACGTGACGCTTTCCCGACCGGCAAGCCCGGTCGCCTATCGGACCGCCACTGTACTCGACGCCGATCCGGACCCCGTTCTCACCCTCGCGGGCACGCTGGCCGCAGGGGAGGGAGTCGAGTCCGCACCGCATGCACTGGAAGCCGCAGAGAGCGCTGGGCTGATACAGCGCCGTCCCGGTGTCGCGATACCGACCGAGGAGTATTCGGCCGGCCTCGCGGCGTCGACACGGCTCCACGCAGCGTTCTCGGGTGACGAGAGCGCTACCGCAGCGCTCGTCGCTGAACTCCGAGACGGTGAACCCGACGACGAGCACGAGGACGCGACGGCCGACAGCTTCGACCGCCGCTTCGCCTCGCTCGTTGCAATCGAGACCGTTACCGCCGACGGCGCGAGCCCTCGGGCAGCCGACCACGTCGAGCAAGCGCTACACCCGTATGCGACAGCTGACGGGCCGTTCGCCACGCTCGGTGGCTACGCCGACGTACTGGGCGCCGTCGCCCGGACGGCACCAGGCGCCGGCATTCCGCTGGTCTTAGGTTGCGACGACGCCCGCGACGCGGCGCTCGATGCGTGGCGTAGCCACGGGGAGACAGTCCACCGACTGCTTCGGGAGGCCGAGACAGCACGCCACCACGAACTGGTGGTCGTCCGCGTTCCGGGCAGCGACCCCGCTACGCTCCCGGCAGTCGCACGGCTATTCCGTGATTTCCGGTCCCCCGAACCAACCGTCCTCGCCGTCACCGACGGCGCCGCCGCTGCAGCAGGCACGTCGGGCGCCGAAAGTGTGAGCGAGGCCATCACCGCCGCAGCAGCTGCGGTGGGCGGCACAGCTCGAGCCTCGGAGACGACCGGTACAGCGCGTTACGACACCGACACGACAACGTTCACAGATGCGTTCAGGGAGGCGTTATGAGCGAGGCAAGCCACGAAGCAGTAGTTTCCACCACCCACGACGATGCTGCGGTGGTGGCCGCCGCGCTCGCTCCCGACAACACCGATGCGATGACGACGAGCGTCGACGGGGAGACGGTCACGACGACCGTCACCCGCGACAGCACTGGGGGCCTGACCGCCACCGTCGACGACTACGTCGTCAACCTCACCGTCGCCGACGCCGTCGCCGAGACGGCGCGGGACACCCATAACCTATGAGCGAGAAATCATCCACGATTCAGGGGAAACGCTGGTACACTGTGCTCGCGCCCGAGCAGTTCGACCGGGCCGAGCTCGGTGAGACCGTGGCAGAGGAGCCAAACCAGGTCGTCGGCCGCACCATCGAGACCACGCTGGGCGAGATGGAGGGCGACCAGGGACAGAACAACAACAAGCTCACATTCAAGATCAACGACGTGGGGAGCGACGCAGCGTACGCGGAGTTCATCCAGTACGAGCTGACGCGGGATTACCTGCGCTCGCTCGTGCGCCGTGGTGCCTCCAAGATCGCTGCCAACGTCACGCTGTTGACGACGGACGATTACCGTGTCCAGATTCAGCCCGTTGCGCTGACGACGAAGAAGGCGGACCGACCGCAGGAGAAAGCGATCCGCTCGGTGATGGTCGACATCGTCAAGGATGCTGCCAAGGAGCGCAGCTTTGCGGATCTCATCGACAGCGTTGTCGAGGGTCGGATCTCTTCGGCCATCTACGGCGAGGCCAAGACGATCTACCCGCTCCGTCGCGTCGAGGTCCAGAAGCTCTCCCTCGAAGCGCGACCCGCAGAGGTCGCCGCCGAGGAGGAGGCCTCCGTCGACGTCGAAGAAAGCGCTGAATAAGCGCCCTCTTCAGCCAACAGGCGTCTCCGATTTCCGGTGACGTGGCCGATGAGGACGTCGAAGCCGAGTAGTCCGGCATTCACCTACGGGCGATTTCGCCTTTTCGTGCGTTGCTGGTTGATAACGGCTGCGTTCGCGTGCCGTTCAGTATCCGTCAGTGACCGCTAGAGAAACGCGTCCGTCGGCTACTCCTCGACGCCAACGGAGAACGCGTCCGTCGGCTACTCCTCGACGCCAACGGAGAACGCGTCCGTCGGCTACTCCTCGACGACGATGGTGCCGCGCATCCCACCCTGTTCGTGGGGAATACAGAAATACTGGTACGTGCCGGCGGCTTCGAACGTGTGACTGAACCGGTCACCAGCGCCGATACCGCCGCCGAGGCTCTCATTCCACGCCCGGCGGGCCACCTCCTCGCTTTCGTAGCCGCCGCTGGCGAAGAACTCGGCCTCGTTCGGGATGCCCTTCTCGTAGGCGGTGACAGTGTGGGTTCGGGAGCTCGTGTTCTCCCAGACCAGTTCTTCGCCGACACTCACCGTGATTTCGACGGGGTTGAACGACGCCGGGGACATCCCGACATCGTGGTTCTCGTCCTCGTCAGGCGTCAGCCCGAGACAGCCGCCGAGAGCGAGCGCAGCGGTGGCACCTGCAGCGACGAGATAACGTCGGCGCTCCATAGCATAACTTGGCGGTCGAGCGCTAAAGGCGGCGTGATTTGTCGCCGCGGGCGTCCGGTATCGCGGATGTAAACACGTAAACCGCCCCCGACAGTGAGAGCGGATATGCGCTCGCGGTTTCTCGACCGGCTCGGACTCGCCGACACCGTCACCATCGCCAACGCAGCCCTCGGCTTTCTGGCGACAGTGGCGGCGACGGCGGATATCGACCTCGCCGCCCGGCTCGTCCTGCTCGGCGCTATCGCCGACGGCCTCGACGGCGTCGTCGCCCGGCGGTACGGCGGGACCGAGGCCGGCCCCTATCTCGACTCGCTCGCGGACGTGGCGACCTTCGGTGTCGCCCCTGCCGTCGTCGTCGCGGCCACCAGCCTGGAGGTCTGGGGCTCACCCGCTTCACTCCTCTCGGGGCTCTCCACCGACGCGCTGCTCGCGCTCGCAGGCGTACTCGTGCCTTCGCTCTACGTCGCGGCGGCGGTTGCCCGACTCGGCCTCTACACGGCCTACGAAAGCGGCAACGACGTGACGGTCGGCGTGCCGACGACGCTCGCGGCCACGCTGTTTGCGGCAACCGTACTCACGGGCTTCCACGGCGCGGTGTTCCTCCTGGTCCTGGCGACGATACTGACGCCGCTGATGGTGTCCGATATCGTTTATCCGGACCTCTACGCACGGGACGCACTCATCATGGGTGTCGTGCAGGCTGGCGCAATTTTACTCCCCGGCGTCTATGGCAGCGCCTTCGCGTTCGGCCTCCTCTACGTCGCGCTGGCGTATCTGTTTCTGGGGCCGACGTTCTACTGGCGGGACTGATAGTGATTACGGCGAGTCTGTCCCGCCGTGACCATCCGTGTCGGTGATGG
>NZ_JAZKRY010000003.1:0-68038 GCF_036626355.1 Halolamina sp.
GGGTCATCGACGGTGTCGAAAGCCGCCGGGTCAGGGGCTCCCATCACCGACACGGCTGGTCACGGCGGGACAGACTCGCAGTAATCACTATCAGTCGTCGCCGGCCGCTTCGGTCGCCCCGCCGTCGTCGCCGCTCCGGTACCGCCGCTCGATGACGACTCCCGGGGGCTCGTACTCCTCACCGTGGCGGAGACAGCGGCTCTCGCGGTCCTCACTGACTGCGTTCGACTTGGGATGCTCCTCGCTACAGACGCTACCGAACGCCTCGTGGATTCGCTCGCCGGCGGCCTCGTCATCACCGTCACGAGCCAGTTCCGCGGCCTCCTGGACGACCGTCGCCTCGACCTCGTCCATCGGCAGGTCGACGGTTCCGTCGTCGCCGACGGCGGTGCCGTCGAAGAGGCTGACCAGGAGCTCATCGACGGTTTCGGAGTCCTCGATCCCCAGCCGCTTGCGTAGCTCGTCCAGCAGGTCGAACTCCGCGTTGGCCCGCGCACGGAACACGGAGTAGAGCTCGTCGACGGCCTCCCACTGCTGGCCGGTGAGACTGTACTCGTCGGGGCGGATCTTCGCCGGACAGCGCGTGGAGAAGCGGCAGCCACTCGGTGGGTCGCGCGGGCTCGGCGGCGTCCCGCGCAGCGTGATGCGTTTGCCCGTGTCGGCGATGGAGCCCGGAATGGCCGAGAGCAGCGACTCGGTGTAGGGGTGGGCGGGGTCAGTGAACACCGCCTCGGTCTTCCCGAGCTCCATCACCTCGCCCAGATACATCACCGCGGTGCGGTCGGCGATATGCCGAACCACGCTCAGGTCGTGGGCGATGAACAGGTAGGTGAGCCCGAGCTCCTCCTGCAGTTCCTCGAGCAGGTTGATGATCCGGGCCTGGACGCTCACATCGAGCGCGGACACCGGTTCGTCGAGGACGAGGAACTCGGGTTCGAGCGCGAGCGCGCGGGCGATACCGATACGCTGGCTCTGGCCGCCGGAGAACTGGTGGGGGTAGCGGAAGTAATGCTCCTCCTGGAGTCCGACTTTCTCGAGCAGGTCGTGGACCCGATCACGCCGTTCCTGCGGCGTCTTCCAGTCGTGGGCGTCCAGGGGCTCGCGGACGATCTCGCCGACGGTCATCCGATCGTTGAGACTGGAGTCGGGATCCTGGAACACCATCTGGGCGTCGCGCTGCCACTCCCGGAGCTCCTTCCCGGAGATGCTGCTCACGTCACGGCCGTCCGACATCACCCGCCCCTCGGTCGCCGTCTCCAGGTTCAGGATGGTGCGACCCAGCGTGGTTTTCCCGCAGCCGGACTCGCCAACCAGCCCGAGCGTCTCGCCCTCGCGGATCTCGAAGCTGACGCCGTCGACGGCTTTCACGGGGTCGCCCCCGAGGAAGCCGCCGGCGTCGTAGTACTTTTTCAGGTTCTTGACCTCGAGATACGGCTCGCTCATCGTTCGTCACCTCCGACGACGGCGTCGATGCCACCCGCTGGCGGCTCCTCGGGGAACCGCTCGTCGTAGAGCAGGCAGGCGGCCCCGTGGTCC
Organism: Halolamina sp.; assembly: GCF_036626355.1. Taxonomy (GTDB): domain Archaea; phylum Halobacteriota; class Halobacteria; order Halobacteriales; family Haloferacaceae; genus Halolamina. Next base: position 1,537 of record NZ_JAZKRY010000003.1, read on the forward strand.
TCGCTGACGTTGATCCGTTCCGGATGGACCTGGTTGCAGTCAGCGAACGCGTACGCACAGCGCGGGGCGAACCGACAGGAGTCGGGCTCGCTCGTCGCCGTCGGCACCTCCCCCTCGATCGTGGGGAGCCGGTCGCCGTTGACGGTCCGGCCGGGGATGCTCGCGAGTAGGCCACGGGTGTAGGGGTGCCGGGGGTTCTCGAACAGCTTGTCGACGGGTGCGGTCTCGATGAGCTCGCCGGCGTACATGACGCTCACCCGGTCGGCCGTCTCCTCGATGACGCCCATGTCGTGGGTGATAAACAGCACCGCGAGATCCTCCTCGCGCTGGAGCTCGTCCAGCAGGTCGAGAATCTGGGCCTGGATGGTCACGTCGAGCGCCGTCGTCGGCTCGTCGCAGACGAGGAGATCCGGGTCGCAGGCGAGCGCGATAGCGATGACCGCACGCTGGCGCATCCCACCGCTGAACTGGTGGGGGTACTCGTCGACCCGCCGTGCGGCGTCGGGAATCCCGACGTCCTTGAGCAGCGAGATGGCCTCGTCCGTCGCTGCCTTCCCCCGGAGGTTCTGGTGGATTCGTAGCGCCTCCTCGATCTGGTTCCCGACCGTGTACACCGGGTTCATCGAGTTGATCGGGTCCTGGAAGACGATGGAGAGGTCGCCACGGGCCTGCTCCCAGCCGACTTCCGCGAGGTCGTCGCCGCGGAACCGCATCGCCTCCGCCTCGACGATGCCGGGCTCGTCGACCAGGCCGAGCACGGAGCGAGCGGTGACCGATTTCCCCGAGCCGGACTCGCCGACCAGCCCCAGCGTCTCGCCGCGTTCGATCTCGAAGGAGACGCCGTCGACGGCGCGGATGGTCTCCTTCTCGGTGTGGAACGTCGTGTGCAGCTCCTCGACTTCGAGCAGCGCCATCAGGCACCACCTCCGCGGCTGCCGGCCTCGCCGGCAGCGCTGTCGGATTCGGGGTCGATGGCGTCGCGGATGCCGTCACCGAGCGCGTTGAAGCCGGTGACAACCAGTGTGATGAGGATTCCCGGAATCAGGGAGATGTGCCACGACGCGGTGTCGACGTAGTCCTGCCCGGCGTTGACCGCCCGGCCCCACTCGGGGGTTGGTGGGTCGACGCCGAGGCCGAGGAACGACAGCCCGGCGATGGCGATTATCGCCCCGCCCAGCGTCATCGAGCCGTAGATGAGCAGATAGCCCGTGATGTAGGGGAGCATGTGTTTCCGCATGATGCTCCCCGGGGTCTGGCCGAAGCTCTTGGCCGCGTCGACCCACTCGCGCTCGGACACCTGGAGCGCGGGCCCGCGCAGCGAGCGCCAGAGGTAGGGCCAGCCCGTCCCGGCGAAGATGAGCGCGAGTACGAACGCCCCTGAGTAGAGCTTCCCGATCCACGTGCCCGCAAGCACCACTGTCAGCATGATGAGTAGGAGGAGTTGGGGCATCCCCATCACGGAGTCGGAGACGAGCACGAGACCCAGGTCGACGGCGCCCTTGTAGTAGGCGGAGATCAGCGCGAGCGACACGGCGACACCCGCTGAGAGCCCCACCGAGAGCAGGCCGATGATGAGCGAGATGCGCGAGCCCGCAGCGATGAACGTAAAGAGGTCTTTCCCGCCGGGTAACGTCCCGAACGGATGGAACCGGCCGAAGTCGTCGTACTCCATCGGTCCGACGTTCGAGCCCTCGGAGCCGACCGACTGGGCCCCGATGTTCGCAGCGCCGACGGTCGTCTCCTGGACGGAGTCGCCGTCCCAGTACTCGAGCGTGTGCCCGTAGGGGTCCTGCAGGTTCCGGTCGACGGTCGTCGGCCCGAGCGCGGGCGCGAAGATCGCCATCGTGACGAACATGAAGACGACGACGAAGCCGAAGATCCCCCATTTGTGTCCCCGGAGCCGATCGACGACGTCGTCGCGGGGGGTCCAGTCGGCGGCCCGGTAGTAGACCCGGTACCAGTCGTACGCCACCCACACCCAATAGGTGCAGGCGGCCGCGTAGAGGTAGATGAGTGTCACGCGGACTCCCCACGCAACCGCGGGCGCGAGGCCGAGGAACGTGCCCTGGTAGCCGCTCCCGTCGAAGTAGCCCTGGTTAGGGATCGTTTCGCGGGAGAGTAGCGTCGGGATTCCGGAGACGGCGTCGACGAACGCCACGAAGATACCGGCGTCGTAATCGCCGGGAACTGCCTGCACGAAGTCGACCAGCAGCGTCCCGGGGAACCGGAGCAGCGCACCGAGCTCCAGCAGCAGGAGGAACACCGCCACGCCGGCCCACAGCAGCGCCGGTTGGGGGTACTCCGCGATGCGCGTGCGAAGTGTCGTCGAGCGGGTTTGCGTTCTGGTCGCCATCTTACTTCTCCTCGTAGCCGACGCGCGGGTCGATAATCGTGTATAGGATGTCCTGTGCGATGTTGATAGTGAGCATGAGTACGATGAAAACGAACATCAGCGTCCCGACCAGCGGGAGGTCGCCCTGGATGGCGGCCTTGAAGAAGAGGAAGCCGATGCCCTGAATCCCGAACACCGACTCCACGAGGACCGAGCCGCCGATGAGCAGGAACGCCTCGCTGGTGATGACCGGGACGAGCGGCACCAGCGCGTTCCGCAGAACGTGTTTCCAGACGATCATCCGGTCGGAGACGCCTTTCGCACGCGCGAGGTCGATGTACTTCTCGTTTTTCGTCTCCAGCACGGCCGTGCGGCCGATGCGCATCTCGTTGCCCATCGACGCCGAGCCGAGCACGATGGCCGGGGGGATGATCTTCTTGATGGCCGCCAACGTGTTGCCGGGTTCGGTGAACAGCGCCCACGGCTTGCCGTCCATATAGCTGAGCTGGGGGTTGCCAGTGATGCCGGAGTCGAGCGGGATAAGGGCCGTGTCCCAGTCGACGCCGAACATCGCTTCGGAGCTAACGAGGAGGGACAGCAGGATGACCGCGAGCCAGAAGTTCGGCATCGCCCGCCAGACGATGCCCGACACCGAGGCGATGTAGTCCGCGAGCGTGTTCGAGTGGAGCCCCGCGTAGAACCCCAATGGGACGCCGATGAAGACGGCGATGATCACTGACCAGAACCCGAGCCACACCGTCCGGGGCAGGAAGTCCATGATGAGGGCGTTGACGTTCGAGCCCGGGTAGAGGAGCCACGTCTGGCCCAGATCGAGCATGAACAGACTCGACATCCAGTCGAGGTAATGTTCCAACGGCGGCTGATTGAGCCCGAGTTGGGTCTCGGCGGCCTCGACCTTCTCGGGGTCCTGGGTCTGTGACTGACTCAGAACGTACGCTGCGGGGTTGATCGGTCCTTGATAGATGATGAACCACGTCACGCTGGTGCCGAGCCAGAGCACGGGGAACGACATCAGCAGACGTTTACCGAGGTAGTTGAATCGGCTCATTGGGTGTGTTGTGGTGGGTTCGAGGCTTGCCGGGGCGACGGGAAGAATTTTCGCAAGGAGTTCGACGGGGAGCGGACGAAACGGCGTTAGTCGTCGCGCTCGATAGTGACCGTGTTGAACGTCTGGTTCTCCATCGTTCCCGCCATGCGGACGTTGACCTCAGGGTTCCAGAGCCGCTGGGTGGTGCCGTACACCGTCGGCATCTCCTGTACCGTCTCCCAGTTGACCTCCTCGATTGTGTAGTAGCCGATGTTCCGCTGTTGCTGGTTCTCCTCGCCCGCACCCGTGTGGGGCTCGTAGTGCTCCGCCCACGCGTTATCGGCGACCGGCATCAGGTCGTCGAAGCCGGCGCCGATGGCCGTCGGCGTGGAAGAGGAGTAGCCTGCTGAGTCGATGATATCCGCGAACTCGTCGGCGGTGATGTCCTCGATGAACACCGCGGCCGTCCCCTGCCCGTCGGTGTCATCCGAGGGAGACACGGAGACGTGACCGGAGTCGACGTTATCGGGCATCTCCGCGACGAGATCCTCCTCGACCGTCTCGGGGTCGTTGCCGTTGAAGTCGACGTCCGGCGCCTCGACTCGGTGGGTCCAGCGCGTGAACATGAACGCCGGGTTCTCGTACGGCGGAATGAAGCGGAGGAAGTTGTCCGATTCGGGCCACTCCATCCCGTCGCCCAGCGAGAACATGTCCATGTTCCCGTTGATCGCCTGGGTGATGATGGTCCCGAAGTCCGCCTTCGTGATGTCGACGTTGATGTAGGCCGTCTCCGCCTTGTTGCGGAGGCGCTTGGAGATGCGGTCCCAGTCGCTACTGCCGGAGAAGACCGTGAACTCCACGTCGTAGCGGTTGTCCGGGCCGTAGCCGGCCTCCTCCATGACCGCCTTGGCGTCCTCGATGCGCGTCTCGCCGACGCCGTACATCCAGCCGTCGGACGCGAAGTCGAGCTGGTTGTTCTCGCCGTCCTGATAGTGCGCTTCGTAGCTCTCGGTCGGCGACATGTCGCCGTCGTTCATGTAGACCGGCGGCGGCGTGAGGGAGTAGGCCGGTTCGGCCATCCCCTTGTAGATGTCTTCCGCGATGGCGTGCTGATTGGTGAGGTAGGCGAACGCTTTCCGGACGGGTTTGGGGGTCCGGGCGGTGTTGAACACGATGTAGTCCGTGTCCAGTGCCGTGGCCTCCCCGTAGTTGACCGTGGACCCGTTGTCGAGTTCGTAGGTACCGGCCCTGTAGCTCCCGCGGTCACGCTCGATGTTCAGATTGTCGGGGTTGATCTGGGCTGTCGGCGGCCCCTCGAGGATGTCGAGGTTGCCGTTGACGAACCGGCTGTACCGCGTGTTGGCCTTGCCGATGACGGTGAACGTGATCCCGTCGATGTAGGGGCCCTCGCCGTGGTAGTCCTCGAACATCGAGAGTTCGATGGTGTCGCCCTTCGACCAGGAGTCGACCTTGAACGGGCCGGTTGCGGCGAAGAACGGACCGTCGCCTTTCGTCGAAAAGAACTCGTTGTAGTCGTACTCGCCCTCGTACATCAGGCCGTCGAGGCCGTGGTCCTGGTAGTCCTTCGGATAGGCGACCGAGTTCTCCGGGTAGATGGCGAACGCGCCGCCCGCGATCTGGGAGATTGAGGCGTGGAACGCAGCCGCCAGCGTGACCTCCAAGGTGTAGTCGTCGACGGCCTCCATTTCGAGGCTGTCGGGGACGTAGTTGGTGACGGACTCACCGGTGTTGCCCTCGTGGGCGATGGTGAACGTCCCACCGACGATGTCGTCGGCGTTCTGGGTCTCCTCGGCGCCGGCGAGGCGCTCCCAGGAGTAGATCACGTCGTCCGCGGTCAGCTCGTCGCCGTTGTGGAACGTCACGCCCTCCTTCAGGTCGAACGTGTACGTCAGACCGTCGTCGGAGATGGAGTAGTCCGTCGCGAGCGACGGCTCGGGCGGCAGGTCGCCGTTGGGGAACTCCATCAGCGACTCCGCGTACTGGTTGTACCCCGCGCCCGACCCTTTCGCGTTGGCGGGGTCGAGCGTCTGAACCGGCCCCTCCGAGGCCATCTGCAAGGTTCCGCCGGTGAAGGTCTTCTCTTCGGTCGGGGTCGCTGTCGCCGTCTCGGACGACATCGGTGTGTCGGACTCCGTCTCTGTCGATTGTTCGTCCGGTGCATTACCGCCACAGCCGGCAAGCGCCGCTGCAAGACCGGTGCCTGCCGCCGTCAAGAACGACCGCCGAGTACTCTCCTCGGGCATCGTTCTGAGACGAAAACCGACGATGTATATACCTTACTCTCCGGATATGTTTTCTCCGCGCTATCGAGGAATCAAAATACGATGTCTGGGGATGGCTCCTGAGAGATATATAGCGTAATCGGCTCTGAGGTGTCGGTTCTGTGATTTTGGCGGCGATTCCGCCCCGCCGGATTCTGCCGGGCTTACAGCCGGGAACCGGCCGGAATCTCTGACCCTTTTTACGGGTGACGGTCCGAACACTCTGTTGTTGGTTCGGCTATCGAGGGGGAGCTATTCTCCTCAGAGATGGGCGGCACTAACGAGTGGACACGTTCTGTCGTTCGAAACCCGGCCCGGCGACGAGCCGTTACTGGCGCGACACGTGTTCCGTGGACTTATGCCCGCGGTCGGCCCAGCAGTCCCCATGGCCGAACCTGTCGACCACAGCGGGAGCCCGCCCGGGAGCCTCATGGCCGATCTCGAGCGTCCACGGAGCAAGGAGCCAACCCGTATCGCTGTCGTCGCCGACCCCCACGTCTCTACCCGATCGGCGGGGACCTCGAAACTGTTCGACTACACCGAGGCGCATCTCCAGAACGCCGTCGCCGATATCAACGAGCGGAACGTGGAGTACACGCTCTGTGTCGGGGATATCACCAAGGACGGCGAGCGCTGGAACTTCGACGCCGCCGACGAGATTCTCGCCGACCTCGACTCGCCGTTCCGCTCCATTCCGGGCAACCACGACGTCCCAAAGGAGGGCGACGACCACGAGCCCCTCCCTCTCTCGGAGTTCGTGGAGCGGTACACCCCTGACGGTGACGGCTTCCCGTTCCACGAGCGCGTGGGCGGTGTCGATATCGTCGGGCTCAACAGCGCAGGCGGCCACGACTGGCTCACCGACTCCCACGACGGGCTGGTCCCCGACGAACAGTTGGACTGGCTCGAGGAGACCCTGCCGGAGCTTGCGTCGCCGCTGATCGCGGTCCATCACAACCTGCCGACGATGTCGGACCAGCTCCTCGAACATCAGGAGACCAACGAGCCCGAGATGGCGATCCCACCCGTCCTGCGCAACCCCGACCGGTTCGTCGCCACGCTTTCGGAACACGGCGTCCCGCTGATCGTGACGGGCCATCTCCACCTCCCCTCCGCGACGATCGAGCAGGGGGTCCGGGAGCTGATGACGCCGACGACCTGTTCGTTCCCACAGTCGTACCTGCTGCTCGACGTCACCAGTGAGGGGACCGAAGCCCGACTGGTGCCGGTCACTGACCACGCCGGCATGATGCGTGGCCACCGCGAACGTAGCCAGGACTCCGTCACCGGGAAGGGGCTCACGGCCATGGCGGCGGTTCGACTGGCCCAGTTCCCGCTTGTCGATGAGTCCTGAGCCGGATTCGACGCATGCCGACACAACCGCCGGGAGCGACGGCCACGAACTCGTCGCCGTCGGCGCTGCCACCGTCGACCGCACCTACGAGGTAACGAACCTCCCGGAGCCAGACGGCGGGGCGTTCGCCCACTCCGTCTCGGACTCCTTCGGCGGGGTCGGTGCCAACGTCGCCACCGGTGCAGCCCGCCTGGGCCGCGCGGCTGGGCTGTTGGCCCGCCTCGGCGAGGACGGGTTTGGTGACCGCGTGGAGGCCGATCTCGACGCCGGTCCCCTGGATACGAGTCTGGTACGGCGCCGTCCTGGGACCACAACCCACTGCATCATCCCGCGCGGGCCGGCGGGCGACCGCATGATTATCACTGCCGGCGACTCGACAACGCGACTGCGACTCGACGAGGATGACCGCACGGCGCTCAGAGCCGCGGACGCCGTCTTCGCGACCGCGTACGTCCCTGACCCGGTGACGACGGAGCTGATAGCGCTCGCGGAGGAGCCCGACGGGCCCGCATTCGTGTTTGATCTCTCCGGCCCGGTAGCGGAGCTGAAAGACCGCGGTACCGAGCGCGAAACGATCGACCGGGCCGTTCGCGCGGCCGACCTGTTCGTCGTCGGCGAACTGGCCGCCGAGTCCTATCTCGACCGGCCGGCAACGATGGCCGTCGACGCCCTCCGGGAACGGGGCTGTCGCCGCGGCGCCGTCACCTTCGGCGAGGCCGGCTCGACAGTGTTCGACGGCGAGGAAACGACTGCAATCGATGCCTTCGACGTCGACGTCGTGGACACCACCGGGGCCGGCGACGCGTTCGTCGCAGCGCTCATCGACCGCTGGCTGCTCGGCGAGGCCGACCCCGCGATGGCCGGCGAGTTCGCCGCCGCGGCAGCAGCGCTGAACTGCTCGGCCCAGGGTGCCCGTGGCGGGTTGGCCGACAGGGAGACTGTCCGGGCATTCCTCAGTGAGCACGGTCGGTAGGGTCTCGCGGCCGCCCCCCGTAACCCTCGTGTCACGGGGTATCGGTCATGTCGGGGAACGGATTTACGTCCGTGACTCGAAACTCGAAACACCCATGGCCGAAAACCCATCCCCCACACAGGCAGACGAAAGCGATATTCCGATCTCCGCCGAGACACCCGAGAGCCCCGTTGGCGTCACCGGTGTCGACCACATCACCCTCATCGGCAGTAACGAGGAGGATACCGTGCAGTTCTACCGGGACGTGCTCGGGATGCCGCTGGTGCTGCGCCAGCCCAACCTCGACGCACCGGATGTGACTCACCTGTTCTTCGATGCCGGCGATGGCCGCATCATCACGTTCTTCGTGAGCGAGGACCGGGACTCCGACCCCCGGCCCGGCCGCAGCGGCATCGGCGACGTTCACCACCTCGCGTTCAGCATCGACGGCGAGCGCATGGCGGAGATCGCCGAGGCCCTGGAGGCCGAAGGGATGAGCTACAACGAGTTCGACCGCGGCGCGTTCCACTCGCTCTACACCCGTGACCACAACGGGCTGGTGATCGAACTCGCCGCAGACAAGTTCGAGATTCCGGACGACCGGCGCGGCGAGGTGCTCGCCCGCGCCCACGCCAACCGCGTCCACGCGGGTGCGGAGTACGTGAAAGACGAGCATATGAAGGCCGGGCTGCAGGAGCTCGACCTCCCCATCAACGAGATCGAGATTCCCAGCGCGCCTTCGGGCACCGGCGGGCTGTGAGCGGGAACGCCGCGCCGGAGCTCTGAACGAGTAGCGAAGGGGCGCTCGCTGCTGAATCAGTTACAACGATTCGGAGAGCGTATCGCGGACGCCTGGCCGGACGTGGGCTACGGGATGATGGTTGCTGGCACGTCAGTCGCTCGGAGCACTGTCTCGGCGGCACTGCCGAGAATAATCCGACCGACGCGGCCCGTTCCGTGGTGACCCATCACCACGTGGTCGTGTCCTTCTTCGTCGACAATCTGAAGGATGTCCTTCCCGACACGGTTGGCGTACCCGGGGGTAGACATACTGAGGTTCGTTTCGACCTGGGGGACGGTTTCGACCCCCGCATCCGCGAGTTTCTCCTTGGCGCGGTCGATTACGTCGTTGGTCCCCTCCCCTTCGAAGTCCGTGATGTGGATCACGTGGAGCGTCGCCTCGTAGCGTTCGGCGAACTCGATGGCGAACTCCAGTGCTCTGAAACTACACTCCGACCCGTCGATGGGTGCAAGAACATCCATGGTGAACAGGTTACAGTACCCAGATAATGAACCTTGGTCCACGTTCCAGGACGTGGGAAGACCGCGAAACAGCTGTCCCACCCTCGTCGAGGTCGAGCTGGACTGGCGGGATTGCTGCTCGATGATCGGCTTCTGAGGGCTGCTCGGCCGCACCGCTTACAAGAGCTTATCAGCGAGGACGGGACCATGGCCTCCGATGCACTGAGAACAGTCCCTGAGCGCACAGCGGGTGCGCGGCCACGCGCTCGGGGGTCGAACCGGCCGCCTGTTCGCGAGGCTTGCCAGCCGCGGCGGCGCTCAGTCCTGTCGGACCGCGTCGGCGGCCTCCACAAGCTCCCGGGTTCGCACCTCGCTCACCGGGTCACCCGAGGCGTCCCCCGCCTTGAGCGCCGTGCCGACGATGACGCCGTCGGCGATCTGGAGGATCTCCCCGACCGTGTCGGCTGTGACGCCGCTGCCCACGAACAGCGGGACGTCAAGGCCGAACTCCTCGCGGCGGTCGGCGGCCTGCTGGAGCTCCTTCCCATCGACGGCGTGCCCGGTCCCCATCCCGGAGACCACTGTCGCGTCAGCTAGCCCCCGCTCGACGTTGTCGGCGAAGGATTCGGCGGTGAAATCCTCGGCGGCGATCGGCGCGGAGTGTTTCACGTCGTGGTCGGCGAACACGTTCACGTCGACGCCGAGCCGGTCGCGCTCGCGCATCGTCTGGTAGGCCTGTCCTTCGATGACCCCCTGGTCCGCCACGCGAGCGCCAGTGTGGATGTTGACGCGCATGAACTCGGCGCCGACGGCCTGCGCGACGGCGAGGTCGGCCATCGCGTCGTTCCGGAGGATGTTGATCCCGACCGGGAGCGCCACCTCGTCGACGACCGCACCGGCCGCCTGTGTCATCGAGGCGACGACGTGTTTGGGTACGTCGTCGGGGTAGAACGGTGCGTCGCCGAAGTTCTCGACCATCACGGCATCGACACCACCGTCCTCGAGCGCGCGCGCGTCTTCACGGGCGTTCTCGATGATGGCCTCGCGGTCGCCGTCGAACTGCGGTGCGCCGGGGAGCGGGTCGAGATGGACCATCCCGACGAGAGGCTGGCTCCGGCCGAACGTCGCTTCGAGGTTCATATCTTGCGCTCGGGTGCCCCCGGCTAATGCGTGACGAAACGTGGGCCGCGAGGAGTGGCGACGCTTTCAGGCTGGCCTGATACCGGCGCGCGGTACGTCGCCAGACCGATCCCTGTCGCCCGCGCGGTCTCTCTATTTTCGGTCCGCGTTACTCGGCCCAGAGTTCGGTCTGTTCTCTGAGGTCGTCACCGGAGATGGTGGCCCGGATGCGCTCGATCTCCTCGTCGACCTCCGCGGAGTTCTCCAACAGCACCGTCTCGCTGGGGAACAGCTGTTCACCCAGTATCAATCCGTGTTCGCGAGCGGTGGTCCCGGTGACGGTGAGGTAGATGCCGAGCCCCGCTTCGGCGATAGCCGCTTCTTCCTCCTCCTCCTCGTCGGGGTAGGCGAACTCCAGCCCGTCGATGGCCTCAGTGCCGAGCACCGCCTCTACCAGCCGTTCGTAGCGTGGTGAGATACAGAGCGCCCCCACGTACTCCCGGAGGAACTCTCGGTCGAGTTCCGTCCCGGCGGGCACCGTTTCGGGCGCGCCGAGCAGCGTGTGATACACCGTATCGCCCAGGCCGGTGACGACCCGGACGTCAGACTCCATCGGGTCGATGCGCTCGTTCACGGCGTCGAGGTCGGCCACCCCTTCAGGTGCCAGGGCGACCACTTCCTCGAGCACGAGGTCCGCAGCGTCGAACCCGAGCGCGAACTCGTGGGTTCGCAGCGCGCGGAACGGCTCTTCGCGGCCCACCAGATGAACCGGTTTCCCATCGAGGCGCAACTGCAGGCTGTCGAAGACGATACGGCGTGGTTTCCCCGGACGATCGTCACGGAGCAGTGTGTACTCGGGGCCACTGGAGAGCTCCGAGTACTCCGCCAGCCGCTCGTAGCTGTCGGCCTCGGTGCGCTGTTCGCCTTTCGTGATGGCTTTCTCGTACCGCAGCACCGAGGTCACGTTATCGACGAGCGACTCGGCGTCGGGCTCGTCGGCGATGGTCGCTACCCGCTCTAACACCGCCTCCAAGGGGCGGCCTTTGCGGGGTACCGCGATGGGAACCGGTTCGGTCATTACCCCAGAAACGAGGCCCGCCGGAAAAGCCGTTGCGGAACCAGACGCCGCTGGCCGGGAGTGTCTACCGACCACAATCCCTTCGTGTGGTGCGTACGCAGACGTCTCATGGACTCCGCCTTCGAACCCAGGGGACGGATGTCAGCTGCAGGCCAGTCAGCGTCCGAGGAGCTCGTCGACCTGGTACTGAGCGGTATCGCCGTCACCCTCCTGCTGGTCGTGCCGGTGTACATCCTCGACCCGGTGGTCAGGGCGCTGGTGTTATTCGAGGTGGTCATCATCGTCGGCCTCGGAATATTGGGCCGCCATCGCTACGGCAACCGGCTGATAGATGTGGATATGCCCGTCGAGGGGGGCGTCGGGACCACCATCATCTCCGGCATCGGGACACAGGACGTAGAGAAGGGGATGGACGAACAGCAGCGCAAGGAGTTGGGCTTCGGCCCCGACGAAGTAGAGCGATTCTCCGGCGTCAGCGACGACGAGGCTCACGCGGATGACAGCGAGGAGGAACGCGAGGGGCGGGGCGGCCGATAATGGTGCTCTCGAACACCCTGCTCCTCGTCGGTGTGGTGCTCGCCCTGGCGGGCGCCGGGAGCGTTCTGTTCGACGCCACCCACGCCCACGGGAGCCGACGCTTCGTCGGTTATCTGGTCGCGCTCCTGCTGTCCCTCGCCGGTGTCGGGTTGCTGCTCGCGACGACGCTCTGACTCACTCGAACTCGACGCGGTAAGCCTGATAAGCCGTCCAGTTACGCTCTCGAAACCCGGATGGAGCCCCACACGCTCCATCGGCAACGAGTCGGGAATGCGGTCGACGATCTTCGCGACCGCGCTCAATATCCAGATACAGAAACGGGTGTCACCGGACTCTGCCAACTCCGAAACGGCCTCTGGGAGTCTCGAGAGCGTCTTCAGGCCGACAGGTCGACCCGATCGCCGATTTCGACCAGTTCGAGCTGGTGGGGGTGCTCGAAGGAAGCTGTGTGTTTGTGCAGCGCGGTCGGGTCACCCGTCAGCCCTTTCCACATGTCCCAGTGACTCGGGAGCAAGCGGTCCAACTGCAGAGCGTTTGCAGCCTCGATGACCCGGGACTCGTCGCTGTACCAGCGGGTGTATTTCGGTTCCCGCGTCTCCTTGTCGGGAATCATTCCGGCCGTGCCGAACGCGAGTATGCCGAGGTCGATATCGAACTCCCGGCCCAGCGCGCTGAAGGAGTCGGTGGGCCGGGAATCCCCGGGATGGAACACTGTTCCGGCCTCGTGTTCGAAGACGTAGCCCACCGGATGCTCGGCGTCGGGATCGTTCACCTCGACGACGTGGACGGTGAACTCGCCGATATCCAGCACAGTCCCTTCGGCGACCTCCCGGAACTGCGCTGTATCGAGGTCCCAGCGGTCCTCCCACGCCTGGGTTTCGCGTGCGGCTGCCATCGACGCGTCGGGCGCGATGAACTCCGCACCGGTCGTTTCGAGTATCGGCGCCTGTGACTCGCCGTGGACGTGGTCGCTGTGTTCGTGGGTGGCGAACACTGCATCGGCCTCGTCGACGTCTTCGGGATTGAACGGCACCGGAATCATCCGGACCGTCCGGGGCGGATCACCCGTCCCGAGATACGGGTCGACGAACAGCGTCGTCCCGTCGCTCCCTTTCAGTACGAATCCGTTACAGCCCAGATACCAGATGGCGACACCGGCCGGCTTCGCCGCCTCGACGGCCCGTGGCAGCCAATCGCCCCAATCGCTCGTGGTCATGCTCGGCTCTGGGGCGCCCCCCTGCATAGCGGTTGTGGAGCCTCCCGAAGATACTCAACGGTGGAGTGTGTTATTCGATGACATGCAGTCTTCCATCCGGCCAACGGCTGCGTTCGCGGAGATGACGTACGCGATGCGGAGCGTCAGCTCGAATCCAGTCACCGACGGCGGGGTGCCGGAGCTGTTCGACGGCTAACCCTGCCGGCGCGGGTCCGACCCGACTCCAGGAGGTCACGCACGATTATCGCTTTCCGGGCCCTGATTGGACAGTATCGAAACCCCGAAGCGCCCGCTCCACCTGAATCCGATAATGGAGTCCGGACACCTCGATATTGCGGATTTGGACGGTCCCCTCGACCTGCAGTCCACACTCGAAAGCGGCCAGACGTATCTCTGGGAGCGCGCTGACGGCGAGGACTACACCGAGCTCGCAGCCCACGGCGGCGATGGCTGGTACGAGACAGTCCTCCCGGCGTCACCGGGTCTCGCCCGGTTGCCAGACCGCCACTCGCTGTCGACAGAGCTGACCCAACGCCCGACAGTGCTCCGTGTGCGGCAGACCGGCAGCGTCGACGACGGCCGGCTGGAGTGGGAGGCCGGCGGCGTCGACGTCGACGAGGAGGGGCCCAACGAGCCAACCGAACCCGCGGACGGCGAAGCGCTGCTTACCCATCTCCTTCGGCTCGATGATGACCTGAACGCTATCTATGACGCTACGGACCACGAGCCGCTGATCGAGCAAGCCATCGAGCGGTACCGTGGGATGCGGGTCGTTCGGGACCCGCCGTTCCCCTGCCTGGTTTCGTTCATCTGTTCGGCACAGATGCGGGTTGCTCGCATCCACGGGATGCAGCGCTCGCTCCGGGAGAGCTGCGGCACGCCGGTCAGCCTCGGCGACCGAACGCTCCACGCCTTCCCGACGCCGGAGGCGCTGGCGGACTGTACGGAGGCCGACCTCCGAGAGCTCGGTCTCGGCTACCGCGCGCCGTACGTCCAGCGCACCGCCGAGATGGTCGCCGAGGGGGAGGACGACCCCGCGGACGCCGGCGGGAAACCCTATGAGGAGGCCAGAGCGCATCTCACCCGTTTCGTCGGGGTCGGGGACAAGGTGGCCGACTGCGTGCTGCTGTTCTCGCTGGGCTATCTACAGGCCAACCCGCTCGACACCTGGATTCAGACAGCTATCGAGGAGTACTTTTCGGACTGCGCGGGCGGAAACTACGACGAGACCTCGCGTGCGCTCCGGAAGCGCCTGGGCGGTGGCCTCCCGGAGACCGACGAGGTGTTCGGCGAGAGCGGCGCCGAGGCCTACGCGGGCTACGCACAGACGTACGTCTTCCACTTGTTACGAAGCGATAGAAGCTGAGACGCCAGCCCCCGCTGCGTTCTCGAACGGGAGGAGCGCCACACGAGCCCCGACGGTGGCTACCGCCAAACCGGGCTCCCGGTGCTGGCCGACACCGTCTATGAAGCGATCTGAGAACGGCCCCATTCCATACTGGATCCCCCTCGTCCATCGTCCCGTAGAGCTTCGAGGCGACGACCAGTGAATCACGGTCGTCCTCCGAGATCACGCCGCCGATGACCGATTCGCTCCCGCCATCCCGGGAGGTGTTGGCCGTCTCGATGACGTTGCCCCCGAGTTCTTTTTTCGCCGGCGGGTATCTTTGGCTTCGCTATCGCTGTCCGACTACGCGCCCGCCCAACCGCTGCTCTGTGAGGGGTGGTTCATCGCTCGTGAAGACGGCACGGGACGCCCCCCGAGGGGCTCCTGCGTCGAAAAGAACACCGGCAACCATCGCTCCTGCTGACCGCCAGTACAGCCCCAACAGCACCGTCAACCTCCAGGATTTCGGGAACGTGGTTCCGAGACCGGCAGCACCACAGCCAGCGAGTGCAGCACGCGACATCCCCGGTCCACGCAAACCTGAGGGGTTCGACTGTGAGGTAAAAACTGGCACGCTCCTCGGGCTACAGCATAGAATTTCTACAAGTTCCACACTTTTCATACATCGTGTAGTCACAGGGCCAACGGTAAAGTCGGATAGCTCACAACTCAGGGCTATGTCTCACACACCGTACGGCGAGTGGGCCTCTCCCGTCTCCGCCGGGGACGTGGCTGCGGAGACGCTCCGGTTCGGCCCTATCGCCGCCGAAGACGGGGACACGTACTGGCTCGAACGACGACCGGACGAGGACGGCCGTGGCGTCGTCATGCGCACGAACAACTCCGCCGACGCGGGGGCCGTCGAGGTCACCCCCGAGGAGACGGACGTCCGCACGCTCGTACACGAGTACGGCGGCGGGGATTTCGCCGTCCACGAGGGGACCGTTTACTACGCGGACTTCGACGACCAGCGGCTGTATCGGACGGACGGCTCGGACGCTGAGCCGACGCCGGTCACCCCAGACCCCGAAACTGAGCACGGGCTGCGCTACGCGGACATGGAGGTGACGCCCGACGGCTCACGGCTCTACGCCGTTCGCGAGCGTCACGAAGGCGAGGACACCGACGGGGAGGCCGTAACCGAGCTGGTCACGCTGCCGGCCGACGGCAGCACGGCGCCGATGGTCGTCGCCAGCGGCCACGATTTCTACTCGTTCCCGCGACTCTCGCCCGACGGCGAGCAGTTGGCGTGGACCACCTGGGACCACCCGCGGATGCCCTGGGACGGCACCGAACTCCACGTCGCAGCCGTCGACGAAGCTGGTAGCCTCTCCGGGGAGCGAGTTGTCATGGGCGGTCCCGAGGAGTCGGTGTTCCAGCCGGGCTGGAGCCCCGGGGGCCGACTCCACGCCGTCTCCGACCGCACGGGCTGGTGGAACCTCTACGCCGTCGACGCAGACGGCGAGGCCGAGCCGACGAACCGGACCCCCGAGGACGCGGAGTTCGGCGTTCCACAGTGGAGTTTCGGCCTCTCGACGTACGCCTTCCTCAAAGACGACGCGGCCCGTGCAGGCGCGTCGGGCGAAGACGACGCGAACCGTGCAGGCGCGTCGGGCGGCAACGTCCGGACCGCGGTCCTCCGGAACTCCGACGGTGTGGGCTCGCTCTGCCTGCTCGACGAGGACGACGACCTGACTGAGACTACCCTCCCGTTCGAGGCGTATCCGCACGCCCGACTCGTTTCCGACGGCGAGGCGCTCGCGTTCATCGGCGGCGGGCCGACGACGCCAGCGACAGTTGCACGCTGGGCGCCCCCGGCAGCTGATGAGGGCCACGACGAACGCGAGAGGGCGCTCGACCGGATTCGGCAATCCTTCGAACTCGACCTGGCGCCCGAGGTGGTCTCGGAACCCGAGCATCTCGACGTGCCGACCCGGGACGGTGAGAAAACCCACGCGTTCTACTACCCGCCCCAGAACCCGGAGGTGGACGCGCCCCCGGATGCGGAGCCGCCGCTGGTGACGATGGTCCACGGCGGGCCGACGAGCCAGACGCTCCCCGTTGCGGCCCTCGATATCCAGTTCTGGACCTCCCGCGGGTTCGCCGTCGCCGACGTGAACTACCGTGGCTCGACAGGCTACGGCCGCGCGTACCGCGACGCACTCCAGGACGAGTGGGGCGTGCTCGATACTGCGGACTGCGTCGACACTGCGGCACATCTCGCGGAGACCGGACGGGCTGACGGCGACCGTCTCGCCATCACTGGGGGCAGCGCCGGCGGCTACGCCGTGCTCTGTGCACTGGCGTTCCACGAGGAGTTCGACGCCGGCGCCAGTCACTACGGCGTCGCCGACCTGGAGGCGCTCGCCACACACACTCACAAGTTCGAGTCGCGCTATCTCGACGGGCTGGTGGGCTCGCTCCCGGCGGACCGCGACATCTACGAGGCGCGCTCCCCGGTGTTCCACGCCGACGGTATCGACGCGCCGCTGCTCCTGCTCCAGGGTGGGATGGATCAGGTCGTGCCCCAGGAGCAGGCAGCGGACATGGTCGACGCGCTGGTCGAGACTGGCACGCCGTATGCGTACGTGCTGTTCCCCGAGGAGCGCCACGGCTTCCGCACCGCCGACGCGAGCCGGCAGGCCCTGGAGTTCGAACTGGCGTTCTACGGCGAGGCGTTCGGCTTCGCCCCGGCGGACGAGCTTCCGGCGCTCGAACTCCACCGGGGCGAGCGGGCGAAACGAGAGCTGGGTGACTGAGCCGGCTTACAGCGTCAACTCGACCGGCTCCATCTCCAGGAACGCGGTCTCGTACCCCTCGTGGCGGGACGCCTGTGTCGGCGCGTCGATTATGATCGTAAGATCGTCGCCCGTCTCGACGCTCGGCACCGCGGCGCCGTAATGGATATCGAGCTCCGGGCTTACCGTGGCGCGGAGCACGTCGTCGTACACGGTCTCGCCGTCGCGCTCCAGCGTCGCCGAGAGCGACATCAACGGCAGCGTGTAGCCGTTGTACCGCGTCCGGGGCGACACCGCGAGATACGGCTCGCTCTCGCTCCCGCCGTACTGCGCCGAGCGCTCCAGCGTGGTCACGGCGAACTCGGCGTCACCGCTCGTTCCCGTCTCGCGGAGCGTTCCAGGGAGCGCGTCGGGTTCGGGGACAGCTGTGGATGGGACCATCTCCATCCCCATCGCCGGCACCGCGCCGAGAGTCCCCTCTTTCTCCTCGGGAATATCGGTGAACGAAAGCTCGTCGAGCTTCGAGCGCTGGTAGTCGAGGCTGAACTCGAAGCTGGCCGACCCCGCATCCGCCAGCGAGCCGGTCCGCCGGCTCCCGGGCTCGCCGACGGAGACAGTGATCTCGTAGCTCCCCTCCCCGGGAAGCTGGACGTTATCCCCGAAGTGGAACCCCATCGGCTGGGAGAGCATCGGCCACGGGCTGACCTCGGTGACGCGCTCGCCGTCCTGGGCCACGGCGATGTTCGGGTTCACGTCCGGCGTGACGATACCGGTCTCCGCGTGCCAGACGACCGGCATCAGGTGGAGCGAGTCGTCCTCGCCAACGGTCACCGTGTTGCGGTTCGTCCCCGTAATGGTCCAGAATCGATGGGGGTAGGTGTAGGTCAATGCGCATTTGTAGGCGCCGTCGCTTCCCATCCCCGACATCTGCATCCCCTCGACGTGGGTCGGGTAGTACACACCATCCGGACGGTTTTCGACCAGTGGGGGCTGTCGGTTGCTGGATTCGAGCGAGAAGCCGGCACAGCCCGCGAGCCCGCTCAGCCCCGCGGCGCCGAGGCCGGCGAGGAACGCCCGTCTGGGCGGTGAATCACCGTCAGGCCGAGACATCTGCTACCTCCGTGGACCGCTCGGTAGCGTCGGGGTCCGCGGGCGGGAGCGCACGCAGCGAGCGCGGCGGGACGAGGAAGTTCCCCCGCCGGCTCACGTTCATATACTGGAGAATCCCGTTGTTGGTACGTTGGCCGACCGCGGAGTCCGCCGCGACGGCCTCGCCGTTCATCGCCTCCCGGGTTCGGACGAAATCATCGACCGCTCGCTGGAGCGAGAGGAAATGCACGCCGGCCCGTCCGCCGTCGGTGGAGTCGAAATCCCGGCGCAAGATGATCGGCGCGTCGTCCTCGCGGATGTCGACCATCTTCTGGCCGTGGCCGACGACGCCGCTGGTGCGTGCAGTTTCTGTCGGGTCGCCGCAGTCGTTCATTTGTGCGTTGTCACCGAGGTTCTTCCCGCTCCCCTCGACGACATCGTTGGCTGCGTGATGGGGACAGAACATCTTGGAGACGCGCTGGTCGCGGCTGTCCTGCTCGTACCACTGCTGGAGGTTCAGTTCGATTTTCGAGAGATGCTGGGTGGTGGCCCCCGAGAACGGCCCTGACTCGACGGTCACGCGGTTCTCAGTCGGCTGGTTCCCGTCGAACGCGGACTCGAACCCCATGTAGAGCGGGGCGTCCTCGGACACCGGTCCGCTGTCTGGGACGCCGTCCACGTCCTGATTCTCGGCGGGGAGCCCCTCGCCCACGAACCCCGTCCGCCGCTCCCGCACGGAGAACACATCGGTGAGGGCGGGTTCGGGCTGCTCAACGTCGTTGAGCGTGGAGACCTCTCCTTTCAGCGCTTCTTCGGCGCCAAGCACGACTTCGGCGTGGTCGCTCGCGAGATGGACCAGTGCGTCGATATCGTCGGGGTCAGGGTCCTCGAAGGAGGCCAGCGCCTCGGGCTCGGGCAGGTCGACACTCTCCGGGAGCGGTTCGTCGAACCGGTCGAAGTAGTACGGCGAGTAGCTGATCGTCGTCAGCAGCCCGTCGCTGGACCGCTCGTAGGCGCGCTCGACTCCCTGGAGCGCGACCTCGACGGTCTCGCGCTCGCTGTCCGTTGGTGTCCCGTCACCGTAGTCGAGCGCGAGCAACACCCGGTGGCGCGGGTGGTGGTTGTTGCCCGCGTCATCGGAGGGGAGGAACTCGTTCCAGGCGTGCTGGCGCTCGGGGTATGTCGTGCCTGGCTCGTCCGGCCCGCGGGGCACGTCGACGCCACCGCGGTCTAGACAGGCCGAGAGCGCCGATGCGCCGCCGATGGCGACCGCCGCCTTCACGAACTCCCGTCGGTCGATTCCGGTTGCGTCGCTCATAGCTCCGGAAAGGGTCCGGACGGGAAAGTGGGTTCTGGTGGGATTGTCGAAAGCCAGCAGCCGGCGCCGTGCTCGCCCTTATGGTTCCAGCAGATCGTCGACCAGCCGGGTGAACCGGTCAACCAACCGCTCGGGTAGCGAGGGGCGGATCGTCCCCAGCAGCCGTAACGTCTCCTCCCGTTCGACGAGCGAGAAGTGGACGCGGCCACGCTCGTCTTTCGACTGCTCGACCAGGTCAGCCTCGACCAGCCGGTCGGCGTGGTATGAGAGCGTGCTCCGGGCGATCCCGAGCTCGTCGGTGAGCGTGCCGGCGGTGGCCTCCTCGCGTTCGAGCAGGGCGAACAGGATGCCCCGAGCCGTCTCCCGGCGGGCGAGTGCGAGCGTTCGGCGCTCCCGGTCGTCGTAGCCCGGCGGAAAGTAGTGGGTACGGCCGTAGCGCTCGTCGGCGACGACGGCATCGCGCTTGCGCAGCCGCCGGAGATGGTACTGCACCTGCCCCGGCGCGAGGTCGAGCTGTCTGCCGAGCGCACTGACGTGAACACCCGGATGCTCGTGCACGTGGGCCAGCAGTCGCTCGCGCGTCGTCACCGGTTTACCTCCTCTGGCCGTCGTTGGTTCTCAGTGTGCTGCCCGGCATCGCTCCCTCCATCAGCTCTGGCCGGCCGGTGGCCTCCGTTGTCGGCAGTCGAGCTACCGACGAGGTAGACGGCGGCGATGACCAGTGCGGACATCACGATGTCGAGGGCGTGTTCCAACTGGTGATGGAGCTCCGGGCTGACCATCTCGGCGTAGCCAGCTAGCCCGACTGCCGTCCGGGCGACGAGCGAGACGAGCGCCATCGCAACCAGCAGATAGGGGCGGGAGCGCCGGCGGACGAACGCGGCCACTGCGAGCCCGGCGACGACGGCGGTCAGCGCCGCGCCGAGGGTCAGTAGCACCAGCGTCGCCGGTGACTGCCCGTGAACGCCCGCGGCAAGCGGGAGCGAGGGGCTCATGTAACCGTGATTCGGGCTCGAAGAACAAACGGCTTCTGGACTGTCGGGCCACCGGTAGCCACTGACATGCGCACCAATCCCTAAGTCGGGCCGGCCCAATCGAGTTTCCAACGAATGTCAGAACACGAGATAACGATCACCGTCGACGGGGAGCGAGAAACCGTAACGGTCGAAGCCAGACGGCTTCTGGTCCACGCGCTCAGAGAACACGGCCACACCGCACCGAACGTCGGCTGTGAGTCGGGGAAATGCGGCGCCTGCACAGTCGAACTGGACGGGGATGTGGTCAAATCTTGCTGTCTGCTGGCGGTCCAGGCTGACGGCAGAGAGGTCACCACCGTCTCCGGCGTCGAGGGGCCGCCCGAGGGGCTCGCGAGGACGACTGAGGCGACCGAAACGGCGCCGAGCGAGCCTGATTTCGGCCCAATACAGGAGAGTTTCCACCAGGAGCACGGGCTCCAGTGTGGCTACTGCACGCCGGGGATGGTACTCACCGCCAGAGAGCTGCTCGAGGACGACCCCAACCCGAGTCGTGAGGAGATCCGTGCCGGGCTGAAAGGGAACCTCTGTCGCTGTACGGGCTATACGAACATCGTCGACGCCGTCGAGGACGCGGCACGGAAGCTGGAACCGCTCGAGACCGACGGCGGGTGCGCTCACGCACCGGCTGCCAACGGGGGTGAGGACTGATGTTTCCGCCGGCGTTCGACTACCGGAAGCCCGCGGATCTGGACACCGCACTCGCTGCACTCGCCGCCGAGGACGCTGTCGCGCTCGCGGGTGGCCACGATCTGGTTCCCACGCTGAAACAGCGCGAGGAGTCACCAGGAACCGTCGTCGACCTCGGCGCACTGGAACGCCTCCGTGGCGTGGCGCGTGAGCGCTCGGCGGCCGCCACCGGCGTGGCCGGGGCCCTCACCATCGGCGCACTCACCACCTACGCCGACCTGCTCGATGCTGAGCCGACCGGTGTCGACGGGTTGCTCGACGCAACCGCCGCCGTGGGAGACAAACAGATTCGCAACCGGGGGACTGTGGGCGGTAACCTCGCCGCCGCCCACCCCGCAAGTGATATCCCGGCGGCCGCGCTCGTCGCCGACGCGACGCTCCAGCTGGTCGGGCCGGGCGGGGAGCGAACCCTTCCCGTCGAGGAGTTCTACGACGTCGACGGTGAGACCGTCTGTCGCGGCGACGAACTACTCACGGAGCTCACCCTCCACACGAAGCCGGATCGCGCCAGTGCGTATGTGCGGAAAACCCATCCTTCGTCGGGCTATGCAGCCATCGGCGTGGCGGCGCGGGTCGACCTCGACGGCTCAGTCGTCGAGGAGGCCCGCGTCGCGGTGAACGGGTTGACACCGCGCCCGACGCGGCTCACAGGCGTCGAGGAGGCGCTCATCGGCGTCTCAGCGGGGGAGGACTCGGAGCGCCCGAACGAGGCGGTCGCCGACGCCGCGGACCGCGCCGGTGCGGGAGTCGACCCCGACCGGGTGCGGGCCGACCATCTCGTCGCCGCCGAGCAGCGGCGTCGCCTGCTGCCGAGCTACACCGAACGAGCGGTTTCGCAGGCACTTGCGCGGGCTGCCGACCGGGCTGGGGTGAGCGCCTGATGTCCACCGAGGACCGCGACGTGCTGGACGCCGAGGGGTTCGAACCGGACGTCGACCCAGCGGAGGCGCCGGGCTCGGTCGGCCAGTCCCAGAAGCGCCGTGAGGACGCACCGCTGCTCCGGGGCGAGGCGACCTACACCGACGACTTCGGTGGCCCGGAGACGACGGCACTCGCGTTCGTCCGCTCCACGGTCGCCCACGGCCAGATCGAGGCGATCGAGACGACCGACGCGGCGGCGATCGACGGTGTCCTGGCGGTGTACACCTGGGACGACCTCGCTGCTGGCGACGCGCCGATGGTGCTGCCAGCCTCGACGGAGCCGCTGGACTGCGAGGTACCTGGTCACCCCGTGCTCGCACGCGAGAAAGTCCGATACGACGGCCAGCCCGTCGCCGCTGTGGTCGCCGAGGACCGGTATCTCGCGGCCGACGGCGTCGAGGCCGTGGCGGTGCGCTACGACGAACTGCAAGCGGTGACCGAACCCGACGAAGCCGCGAGCGAGGATGCGCCGACGCTCTACGAGAACGTGCCGGACAACGTCGCCGTCACGGCGGAGTTGGGCGACAAAGCGGAGACCGAGGCGGCGTTCGAGGCGGCCGACGAGGTCGTCTCGGTCGAGTTGGAGAACAACCGGCTGGTCCCGAGCGCGCTCGAACCGCGGGCGGCGCTGGCCCGCTACGGCCACGAGGAGGGGCTGACCGTGACGCTGTCGAGCCAGTCGCCCCATGGCCACCGCCGGAAGCTCTCGTACACGCTCGGCCTGCCCGAGCGGGATATCCGCGTCATCTCGCCGGAGGTCGGCGGCGGCTTCGGCCACAAAGGCCACCACCATCCTGGCGAGGCGATGGCAGCCTGGGCCGCCCGCGACCTGGGCCGGGAGGTGAAGTGGACCGCCACCCGATCGGCGAACTATCGGGAGGGTGCCCACGGCCGCGACCACCGGACTGAGGCGGAGTTGGCACTCACCGACGACGGCGAGTTCCTCGGCATCCGGGTCGAGACGTACGCGGGCGCGGGCGGCTATGCGCTCGGCGGCGGCGCCGCGATGCCGGGCTGGTACGGTCGGCTGCTGTCGAGCCAGTACACCGTCGACGCCATCCACTGCGAGACGAACGCCGTGTTCACGACGACGGCGCCGGTACACTCCTACCGCGGCGCCGGCCGGCCGGAGGCCATCTACGTCACGGAGCGACTGGTCGACGTGGCCGCAGAGGAACTGGGGCGTGACCCCGTGGCGCTCCGTCGACGGAATTTGATCGGAAGAGATGCCGAGGATCCAATCGAGCCGTTCCCCTACGAGACGCCGGTTGGGGCGACCTACGACAGCGGCGACTACGAACCGGTGCTCGATGCGGTTGCCGAGGCGGTGGCTGAGGAACCCCGCGGCGGCGAACGCGACGAGGACGGCCGGCTCCGGGGTGTCGGCGTCGCCGCCTACGTCGAGAGCACCGGCGGCGGCTTCGAGAGCGGCGTCGTACGGGTCCATCCGGACGGCAGCGTCACCGTCACCGCCGGGACACACGACCATGGCCAGGGCCACGAGACGACCTACGCGGCGATCGTGGCCGACGAACTCCCCGTCAATATCGACGATATCCGCGTGGTCGAAGGTGACACCGCCAAGATTCCGACCGGGACTGGGACGTTCGGCTCCCGGAGCACCATCGTCGGCGGCAACGCCGTCGCCGAGAGCGCACAGGCGGTTCGGGAGAAAGCCCGCCGGATCGCGGGGACGAAACTCGACGCCGACCCGGAGAACGTGGCAGCCGCCGACGCCGGCTTCGTTTCCGGCGGCGAGCACTGTTCGTTCGCGGCGGTCGCGAGCGCGGCCTACGGACGTGGGCTCCCAGAGGGGCTCGAACCGGGCCTGGAGGCGACGACGTTCTACGAACTGGAGGCGACCGCCTACACCTTCGGCGCCCACGCGGTCGCAGTGGCGGTCGACCCCGAGACGGGCGAACTCGCGTTCGAGCGCTACGTCGCAGTCGACGACTGCGGGGTCCAGATCAACCCGGAACTCGTGGCGGGGCAGGTCCACGGCGGCGTCGCCCAGGGTATCGGCCAGGCTCGCTCGGAACACGCGACATACGACGATGATGGTCGACTCGACGCGGCCACGATGCTCGACTACGGGCTGCCCCGAGCGGGGGACCTGCCGGATATCGAGACGCTGGCGACCGAAACACCCAGCCCGACGAACGCGCTGGGCGTGAAAGGAATCGGCGAGGCCGGGACGGTCGTTGCACCGCCGGCTGTGGTGAACGCCGTCGCCGACGCGCTCCCGGACGTCGCCCATCTGGACATGCCGTTGACTGACGAGGCGGTGGCTGCGGCGCTGGCGAAGTAGCCGGGCGTCCCCAGTGAAACATCGGATTGCGGTGACGGTGGTCAGTCGCCGGTTGCGTCGGCGACTTCCGCGTCGATAATCTCGCTTTCTCCGATACCGGCGTGGAGGTGGCAGGTCGCACGGCGGTTCCCCTCCAACTCGACGGTTTCGGGCGCATCGGTCTCACAGACCGTCTCGAACTCCTCTCGGAGCAGCGCCACAGCACGGTCGTGCTCGCCGTCGAAGACGTAGTCGAGGCTTTTGACGAACGTCTCTTCGGCGTCTGCGTCTGACAGTTCCTCGGGGATGCCGAACTCTTCTCTGATGGCCTCCCGAATCGCGTCCTCGGAGACCGCCGACTCCTCGATATCCGTCTCGTTCGCGACGAACTCGCGGACGCTCTCCGGGTCCACACCCTCGCGCTGAAGCCGCAGACGGTAGTCCATCACGCTGCGCCAGGCCGACTGCTCGAAGTTGTACCCCTCGGGCTGGATGACCGAGGGACAGCGCGTGTGGAACCGACAGCCGTCCGGCGGGTCCTGCGGGCTCGGTACGTCGCCGGTGAGCTGGGTGCCCGTCCCGCGCTTTCGCGGGTCGGAGTTCGGGATGGCGGCGATGAGCGCCTGCGTGTAGGGGTGCTGTGGATCCTCGAACAGCTGTTCGGTCGGTGCCATCTCGACGATTTCGCCAAGATACATCACCGCGACCCGATCACAGACCTCGCGAATCACCCCCATGTCGTGGCTGATGAACAGCAGGGAGAGCCCGAACTCGGATTTGATGTCGTTGATGAGTTCGATCACCTTCGCCTGGATGCTCACGTCGAGCGCGCTGACGGGTTCGTCAGCGACGATGAACTCCGGGTTGACCACGAGCGCGCGAGCCAGCGCGATGCGCTGTTTCTGGCCGCCCGAGAACTCGTGGGGGTAGCGGTCGATGTCCGAGCGCTCCATCCCAACCCGGTCGAGCAGGTTCATCGCGACGGCACGGCGCTTTTCGCGGTCCGAGACCCCGTGTATTCGCAACGGTTCGGCGATGGACTCGCCGACCGACATCCGTGGGTCGAACGTCGACTCGGGGTCCTGGAACACCATCTGGGCGTTCCGGCGGAACGCTTTCCGCTCGGCGTCGGTCTGGTCGAGCAGTGATTCGCCGTTGAACCGCACGTCGCCGCCGGTCGGCTCCTCCAGTTGCAGGATGGAGGTTGCAGCCGTGGATTTCCCACAACCGGACTCCCCGACCAGTCCGACCGTCTCGCCCGGCTCGATCTGGAAGCTGATGCCGTCGACGGCCCGGACCATCCCAATCTGGCGCCTGAGGACGCCCTGGGTGATGGGGTAATGTTTCTCCAGGTTGTCAACTTCGAGCACCGGGCCGCTCATTGCTCCACCCCGCCGTCGGTCGCGACGGTGCCTGTCTCTCCGTCCTCGTGGATGACAGCGGGATCGAACCCGTCGCCGTAGTGGACACACGACACCGCCTGGTCGGCCGACTGGCGTTCGTACATCGGTGGCTGCTCGCCGGTCCGGCACTCCTCGACGGCGTGGGAACAGCGTGGATTGAACCGACAGCCGTCGGGTGGGTTCATCGCGCTCGGCAGCGAGCCCTCGATGACGGTTCGATCGCCAGCCTGTCCTGGTCGGCAGTTGAGGAGCGCCCGCGTGTAGGGATGGCCCGGATCCTCGAACAGATCGAACACGTCGCCCCGCTCCATCACTTTCCCCGCGTACATCACGACGACGCGGTCGGCGATCTCGGCGACGACGCCGAGGTCGTGGGTGACGAAGATGACGCTCATGTCGAACTCCTCCTGGAGGTCCCGCAGCAGGTCCAGGATCTGGGCCTGGATCGAGACGTCCAGCGCCGTCGTCGGCTCGTCCGCGATGAGCAGGTCCGGGTCGGCCGCGAGCGCCATGGCGATGACGGCGCGCTGTTTCATGCCGCCCGAGAACTCGTGGGGGTACTCGTCGACGCGTTTGGTGGCATCGGGGATACCAACCCGGTCGAGCAGGTCTATTGCCCGATTGCGTCCCTCCTTCTTGCTCACGTCGCGGTGGAGATGGAGCGTCTCGGCGATCTGATGGCCGATCGTGTAGACCGGGTTGAGCGCTCCCTGTGGGTTCTGGAACACGTGCGCGATGCGTTCGCCCCGGAGGTCGAGTAGCTCCTTGGTCGGCATATCGGTCAGCTCCATCCCGTCGAACTCGATGGAGCCCCCGGCGATCTTCCCCGGCGGCTGGGGGATGAGCCGGGTGATCGACTCGGCGGTGACGGATTTCCCCGAGCCGGACTCGCCGACGATACAGACCGTCTCCCCGCGGTGGACGTCGAAGCTGATACCATCGACGGCTTTCACGACGCCGGTGTCGGTGTTGAACTGTACCTTCAGGTCGTCGACTGAGAGTAGTGGGTCACTCATTCGCCGGTCTCACCCCGCGGGTCGACTGCGTCGGTTAGTGCGTCCCCAACAGAGTTGACACAGAGGACGAAGAAAAACAGGAAGAAGCCCGGAATCGTGGTGATCCAGGGAGCCGTGGCGAGCGAGCCGCGCCCGCCTGCGATGGTGGTCCCCCACGAGAAGATACCGGGCTCGCTGAAGCCGAGGAACGCAAGCGCCGCCTCGCCGAGCACGAACGTCGGCAGGATCAGCGTCGCCACGGTGACGACGGTACTGGAGACGTTCGGGATGATGTGGCGGCCGATGATCCACGACCGGCTCGCGCCAGCGGCCTCGGCAGCCTGGACGTACGCCTCCTCCGTGCGCTGGAGCGCCTCCGCCCGCACGAGGCGAGCGGTGCCCTCCCAGCTGAAGAGGCCGAACAGCAGGATGATGTAGTAGAGCTCCGCCCCGAACAGGTAGACGAGGTAGAGCAGGAAGATGAACACCGGGAACACCGACTGAACGTCGACGTACCGGAAGAGGATCTCGTCGACGATGCCGCCGACGAACGCGCCGGTGGCGCCGACGACGGCGCCGATGCCCGTCGCCACGAGCGTCGAGATGAGCGCGATCTGGAGGCTCACCCGTGCGCCATAGACGAGCAGTTTGAGCATCCCCTGGCCCTGGTGGTTCGTCCCCAGCGGGTACTCCCACGTCCCAGTGACGGGGGTTCCCTCGGGGCGGGCGGTGATGCCGACCGGCGGCATGAACGAATCCGTGAGGCTCAGCGTCGGCGGGTCGAGCAGGATCGGGCCAAGTAGCCCCATGAGACTGATGCCCAGCACGATCCAGCTCGAGTAGACTGCGAGCCGGTTCTTCCGGAACTGCCGCCAGTAGTAGCCCGTCAGCCGCGGGTTCTGGTAGAGGGGGACGATGGCGTTGAACAGCAGGAACGCCAGCGTGATCATGAACATCCAGTCCACACTGGTGACGTCCCACCCCGTGAGCACCGGTGAGCCCATGTGGACGAACATCGAGGTGTTCTCCGGGACGACGAGATAATCGTAGAGGTAAGCGATACTGAGGATGCCGAGCGTCAGGAACTGCCCGAGACTGTCAAGGGTCACCTCGACGCCCGACCCCTGCTCCTCCTCGTCGAAATCAATGTCGCGGAACGTGAGGTCCGCATACTCGTTTTCACTGGACATTATCGATCACTGTAGTCGACGCGCGGGTCGAGGACGGTGTACAGCAGGTCCTCGAGCAGGTTCCCCAGGATGACCAGGAACGTACTGATGAGCACCGGTCCCAGCACCAATGCGGTATCGTTGTTCGTGATTCCCTTAAAGATGAGCTGTCCCAGTCCGGGTATCTGGAACACCTGCTCGATGATGATGGAGCCGGCGAACAGCGTCCCGAGTACGGTGCCGACGAGAATGTTCGTCAGCGGGACCAGCGCGACGCGCAGGATGTGCCGGAACAGCACGTACACGTCGCTCGCGCCTTTGGCTCGTGCGGTCTTGACGAAGTCGGAGTTGACGTACTCGAGCACCTGGGCCCGCGAGTAGCGCATCTGCGCCGCCAGTGACGCCGTGGACAGCACGGCTATCGGCAGGATGAGCTGTTTGATGTTGGCCCACGAGAGCCAGCCTTCCGACCTCGGGACCGCGCTGTCGTAGAACGTCGGGAGCTTGAACGGTTCCAAGGCGATCCCGAGTACCGCGGCGTCCTGGAACCAGACGCCGGTGATCAGGATCAGCATGATCGCGAACCAGAAGTTCGGGATGCTGATACCGAAGAAGGCGATGATCATGCCCGCGTAGTCGGAGGGCTGGTTGCGGTGCATCCCGCCCCAGAGCCCCAACCCGTAGCCGACGATCGTGGTGAAGATCGTCGACGGGACCGCGTACTGTAACGAGTAGGGGTACGCGCTCCCGATAGCGGCCAACACCGTCTGCTGTCTCGATATCGACCACCCCCAGTTGAGCGTCAGGATTCCCACGAGCCAGTCGAGATACCGCTCGTGGAACGGAGCGTCGAGCCCCATCCGTTCTTTGTAGTCCTGCGTCGCTTCCTCGGCGTCGCCGCCCTGCATCGCGGCCTGTTGGGCCGCCTGCAGCTCACCTGCGTTCGGGGACAGTGCGAGTAACCCGAACGTGATGGTGAGCGCCAGCCACGTGGCGAACACCGTCCACGCGAGCCTGCGGGCGATATACCATTTCATTCCCATGTGTGTATTGAAAAGGGGTAAACAAACGGCAGCTGATCTGGGGGCTGGACGACTACTCCTTGTTCCGGGCGTAGAGCCGTTCAGGCTGCGCCTCGTTGACGTCCTGCCAGTAGCTGGTGGACTTCCGGCCGTCGTCGGTCTTCTTCCCCGGGATACCGACGATGTCGTTGGCCAGTCCCGTGACGTTGTAGCCCGAAGAGGTGAAGATGAACGGCATGTCCTTACTGATGAACGAGAAGATCTCCGTCATCTTGGTCTGGACTTCCTCCTGACTCTCGGCGGTCGAAGCCTCGCCGATGAAGGCGCCGATGTCGTACTCGTCGGTCTGGTAGCCCCAGAGGTTGAACGTCCCCTTCTCGTCGAGCGTGGACTTTATCGCACTCCACGGCGCGTACGGCGAGGTGGAGAAGCCGAGGCCGACCATGATGTCCCAGTCCTCCGCGGAGGCGGACTGGTCCCACGGGCCGCCGTTGAACGCACCGATAGACCAGTCGGGTTCGTCGACGCCCTCGACGTTGTCGGGGCTGTTCATCGCGTAGTTCTGGAGCAGCGTGGACCACTGCTTGGCCTCGATGGTGGAGTTGATGCCCAGCTGTTCGAGGCGCTGCTTGAGCCAGTTCGTCGCGATTTCGACCGACGGGTTCCCGACGGTTCGGACGATGTTGAGTTCGAGCTGCCCGTCTGGTCCAACGAACTTGTCACCCTCGTAGCCGTACTCGCTACCAGTTCCCTCCTGGAGCTGTGTCCTCGCCGCCTCGAGATCGCCCGGGAGGCTGGTCAGCTTGTCCTCCGGTGGGTAGTAGGGACCCCAGCTGGGGTGGAACGTCCGCAGCGGGACGGCGAGGCCATTGTACGCCTCCTCGATCACGGTGTCGGGGTCGAACGCGTTCCCGAGGGCGTAGCGGACCTCCCGGCTCTCCCGGATGGGACCCCAGCCGTTGACCCGGTGGTTGAGGTTGAGCCAGAAGACGCCGTTGTCGAACGGGCTCTCGTAGAGCTGGGTCGATTCGTTGCCACGGAAGTTGCTCACCTTCTGGTCGGGGATGCCCGCCAGGTCGACCTCGCCGGTCTGCAGCGCCGAGAGCGCCGTCGAGGACTCGTCGAACTGCTGGTAGGTCAGCGTGTCCCAGTAGGGCGACTTGGAGTAGTCCACACCGTTGACCTCGCCGATCTTCTCGCGGCGGTAGTAGTCGTCGTTGCGGACGAACGCCATCTGGGAGTTACGCGTCCAGCCGTCGAACTCGTAGGGACCGAGGTTCCCTTCGGAGTAGGTTCCCTCGGTGATGTAGGAGTCCTTGTCCATCCCTTCCGCGTCTTCCTCGTCGCGGTAGGGTTTCACGAACTCCATCGGCAGGAACCACGTGCCGAGGAGTGGGTCCTCGTGGAGCCAGTTGGCCTTCGAGACGGGGAGGTCCGCGCGGAACGTGAGCTCGCCGGTCTGCTCGAACTGGATCATCTCCGAGTCCGGACCGATCATGTAGAAGTCGGTGTCGGTGTAGGCGTACCAGTCCTCGTCGCCGGTGAGGAGCATCAACTCGTTCAGGCTGTAGAGGACGTCCTCGGCGGTGAACTGGCCGTACTCTCCGCCGAACTCCAGGCCGTCGTAGAGCTCGTACTCGACGACGGTACTGTCGTCGGAGAGCTCCCAGGACTTGAGCCAGCCGGGGTCGAACGTCTCGGTGCCGTCCGCGCCGCCGGGGTAGTCGAGCATCTTGTTGACCCGCGCCCCGGTCGTCGTGTCGTCGACCCGGTAGGGGTTGATGCTGCTCGGAGTCGAGGTGCTCGCGTACACCATATCCCCGCCGACCACCTTCTGCGGCGGTTCGGTTGGCGTCGGCGTGTCTTCAGGGGTATCAGTGTCTTCGCCACCGCCACCGCCCCCGGGGGTTGGGGAATCTGTCGCGTCCGTGTTTGTCGAACACCCTGCGAGACCGGCAGCCCCGAGCGCACCTGCAGTCTGTAACACTTTCCGTCGCCGGAATGGCGCGTCATTGTCACCTTTCGGCATGGGAATAACTATTGAGTGGTACGGATAAGTCTTACTCAGGGTGAAATGGCCGTTTGACCTACAAAGATTTCGGCGGTTCAGGCTCTCTCGAGCTAAATTATCCGAATCCGGGCTATTCCCTTCCTCAGAAATATGCGTAGAAAAAGTCGTCGTACGGGTCACCCGCCTCCTCTTTGATGCAGACGCCGACGAACGCGGTGTTCCCGACGATAACTGGTGCACCGAACGCACCACCCTGACCTGGAATTGGTTTTTCCCATACGAGGTCACCTGAAGCGACATCGACGGCGCTCAACCGTGAGCCGCCGACGTAGGCGCGACCCCGGGTGATAGTCACGCCGTTGATGAGCGCGTAGCCGATATCCGTCTCCCACACGCGCTCGCCCGCCTCCAGGTCGACTCCGACCAGCGTGTTCTCGACGAGCCCCACCAGTTTGTTCTCCGTGAGTGCCGGCGCCGACGCCCCGCTCTCGCCGAGTCGAACCGACCAGCCGGGGTCGCCCGATTCCGCATCGAGCGTCAGCAGTCGGCCGTCGTTGGCCTGGATGTAGACGGTCCCGTTCTGGATAGCCGGTGCAGCGGTGACCCCGGCGCCGACCGAATGGCTCCAGACGGCACTCCCGTCGGCAGTATCACGGGCGACGACCACGCCCGCGTCACCCCCACGTAGCGACGCCGCCGCGTAGACGATGCCGTCGGCGACTGCCGGCGCACCGCGAAGCGTGTTCGCGTCGAGGGCTGCGGTCCAGCGGTCGCCACCCTCGTCGGTCGCGAGCGCCCGGAGCTGTGCGCCCGATTCGGCGCTCTCGCCAACATAAACTGTCTCTTCGACCGCCGTGGGTGAGCTGCTGATCGCGAGTTCGCGGCGCCACTGCTCCCTCCCGTCGAAACTGAACGAGCTGAGTCGGCCCGGGTCGCCCCCGCTCGCGATGTTCGACTGTGCGCCAAAGAGCACGCGATCGTCAGCTATCGCTGGCGAGAAGTAGTGGGTCAGCGAGCCCATGGCGGCGTCCCAGAGCGGGTCGCCGGTCACCGCGTCCATCGCGTAGGCGCGCTCGCCGCTGCCGACGAACGTTCTGCCGTCCGCGAGCACCGGGCCCGGCATCGTGTAGATGCCGCCGACGTCCGTTTTCCAGGCCGGCTCGACTGGTCCTGCCGGCCCCGAGCCGTCCCCGCGGCGCCCGGTGTTTGCCGCATCGCCGCCGAACATGGGCCAGACGGGATCATCCCCGAGCTCGATTGATTTCTGCGTGGCCGTTGCGGTCTGGCTCTCCGTCTCGTCGGCCGCCGTGTGCGTACTCGTCGCTTCCGCCGCCGCTGTCGTCGCACCCGTCTCTGTCGTCGTCGATGGCGCCGCACAGCCGGCTATCGTCGTGAGACCACAGGCGGCGAGGAACGCTCGGCGGTTCGACTTGGTCATACGTGTTGGTGAACCATAGGTCGTGTTAAGGGTTGGCCACTGCGTTACTCGCCGACACGGGGGTCCAGTGCCATCTCGACGAGGTCCTGGACGAACGTACCCAGGAGGCCGATAACGACCGGGACGAACGTCGTCCCCAGAATCAGCGGAACGTCTCGTGCATCGATCGCCCGGAGGCTGAGTTCACCGAACCCGGGGATCCTGAACACCGTCTCGACGACGTAGATGCCCAGAAACAGTACAGTCAGCGACTCCGTGAGGAACAGCGTAAAGACGGAGGCGCCGAGCAGGCGGAGCGCGTGTCGCACCACGTCCCGGTCCCGGCCGCCCTTCATCCGGACCAGTTTGGCGGCTTCCGTCCGGACGAACTCCGCGGTGCCGGAACGGACGTACCGGACCTGTACCACGGTCAACGCGGCGGCAATCGTCACCGACGCCAGAAACAGGTTCGGGAGGTTCGTCGCCGCGAACGTTGTCGACGGCTCGTACTTGTAGAACCGCAGCAGTTCGAGGCGCTGAATCGACTGCATCGCCAGCAGATAGCCCAGCCAGTAGCTCGGGACGGCGCCGAGCACGATAGCCCCGCCCGCGGCCAGTCGCGCCGCGAGCGAACGAGGTCGAACCGCGTTCCAGACGCCCGTCACGACCCCGGCTATCGCCGCGAACGCCAGTCCAGGAAGCACGTATGCGAGGGTGTTCGGGCTGACGAAGCGGATCAGTCCGAGGACGGAGCCCTCCCCAGCGGCCCGGGCCTGCCCCCAGTCGAGCGTGGTGTAGGAAACCAGCCAGCCGATATACCGGGTGAGCAGCGCCACGTCGCGGTTCCGAGCGGCCCGGTAGCCTGCGATGGCGGCCTCGGTGTCGCTGCCACTCATGGCGGCCGCGTACGCGACGAACGCCTCGTTCGGGTCCGGGGTGAACGCGACGAAAAAGAACGTCACCGAGAGCAGGGCGTAGGCGGCGACGACGATGAACGCCAGCCGACCCAGGAGATAGCGGGTTCTGCTCATCGCCACCGCTCCAGCGGATCGGTGGCGGCCGTCTCTGGATGCGAGAGCGGGGCGGCGCTCCCCGCTGGCAGCTGGCCACTCTGTTCCAGCCGCGATTCGGTCATCTGCTAACGCTTTCCACGGCACTCGGAAAGCTGTTACTCAAACGAGCGCTACGGTCTCCAGCAGCTTTTTTCACGGCCCCGAGCAGTTGTAGTCGGATGAGCGACCTGCGGTTCACCGACCTCGAGTTCGACGACGCCGCCGGAGGCCCAAGGCTCTCGCTCACAGCCTCGGCCGTGGCAGGGGCGGCGTTCCTCCTGCTCGGGGCACTGTTCGTCTACGACTACACGGTCGACTCGTCTCTCGTCGCGTTCCGGCAGCTCGACTGGCCGCTCGCCGCGGCCGTGCTCGTGGTGGTTGTGTACGGGCTCGGCCCGCTCGCACGGCGGCCGGCGCTCGCGCGCGAGGGATTTGCGGATCTCGCCGAGGACCGCTGGACCCTGCTCTCGCTGCTCACGGTCACGGTACTGTTTCTGGTTGGTCTCCTGGGGCCATTTCTTCTCTCTGAACCGCGGGTTCACATCGCTCACGGCAACCAGCCGCCGGTCTGGATGTCCGTCCCGACGATTCTGGTGAACGGCTGTACCGGCGCGGTCGTCGATGGCCACTGTTTCGGCACCTGGCGGTTCCCGCTGGGCACGGCCCGGGGCGGCTACGACGTCCTCGTCTGGTCGGTGCACGGGCTTCGAGTCACCGCGGCGCTCGCACTCATCTCGGGGCTGGTCGTCGCCGGCGTTGGGACTGCCGCGGGTGCGGTGGCGGGCTACGTCGGCGGTCGTCTCGACGAGGTGCTGATGCGCTACATCGACGTACAGCAGGTGGTGCCCGCGTTTCTGGTGTACGTCGTCCTTCGGCTGGTGTTGGAGGGGTCGCTGTTCACGCTGGTGTTCGTCTTCGGCCTGCTGAACTGGGGCGGGACTGCACGCCTCGTCAGGAGTGAAACGCGGACGGTCGCGGAGTCGGGCTACGTCACAGCCTCGCGTGCGGCCGGCGCGAGTCGGCTGGGTGTGCTCCGCGCGCACATCATCCCGAACGTCGCCGGCGGGGCGCTGACCTCGGCGACGAACCGCGTGGGGACGCTCGTCCTCGCGGAGGCGTCGCTCTCGTTCCTCGGGTTCGGACCGCCGCAGGCGTACTCGCTCGGTCGGCTGGCGGCAATCGGGCTCCCCTCGCTCCAATCGTACCCCTGGATCTCCACGATACCCGTTGTGATACTTGCCGTCACTGCGCTCGCGCTGGGGGTCGTCGGCGAGGGCGTGCGTGCCGCGTTCGACCCGCGTGACTGAGGCCCCTGAAGTCGAGGAGGTGCGTGAGGCGTTTGGCGACGACGAGGCGGTGGTCATCATGCAGAAATCGCTCACCCGGTGAGCGTGTTTCATCGTCCCGTGACGGCAGAGACGACCGTCCAGTCACGGCAGTAACATTCAGGGTGCGCGGACCCTACACGCAACTGCATGACGTTCGAACTTACCTACCACGGCCACTCGACGTGGTCGGTCACCGTCGACGGCACAGCGCTGCTGATCGACCCGTTCTTCGACACCCCGTTCACCGACACTACGCCCGCTGAACTGGACCCGGACCACGTGCTCATCACCCACGGGCACGCCGACCACATCGCGGACGCCGACAGCTTCTCGGGGGCCCACTTCGTCGGCACGCCTGAGGTGACGGGCTATCTCGGCGACGAGTACGGTATCGACCAGTCGACCGGGATGAACCTCGGCGGGACCGTCGAACTTGACGACACGTTCGTGACGATGGTCCGGGCCGATCACTCCAACGGCCTCGACACCGGCTACGGCGCCTCGGGTGGGATGCCAGCCGGCTACGTGGTCAGCGACACGAAACCAACGCAGCTGAGCGATACCGACAGCACGTCGTTCTACCACGCCGGCGACACCGCTCTGATGTCGGAGATGAAGGACGTCATCGGCCCGTTCCTCGAACCCGACGCCGTCGCCGTTCCGGCTGGTGACCACTTCACGATGGGGCCGGCGCAGGCGGCCGTCGCCGTCGATTGGGTGGCTGCGGACGTGGCCTTCCCGATGCATTACGACACGTTCCCACCCATCGAAATCGACGTCGACGACTTCGGTCGCGAGGTCCGAGCGACTGGCAGCGATGCCGACGTCGTCGTCCTCGGCGGCGACCAGTCCTACACGCTCTCGGAGTAGCGGGTACCGGGAGCCCTCTCCGATGTTCTGTCGGTGTAGCAAGCTTTAGGCGCCGAGCAGTCTAACGTCGGGACGCAATGAGCAAACAGGTCACCACCGTTTCAGAGGAAGGGTACGCATCGACGACCGACGTCCGGGAGTTCTCCGTGGATATCGACCCCGGTGGAGAGTCCGCACCCGACACGCTGGAGGCACTGCTTTCGGCCTACGGCGCCTGCTACGTCCCGGCGCTCCGCGTCGGCGCCCAGCAGCGCGACGTTGGCGAACTCGGCCATATCGAAATCGAGATCACCGGCGAGCTCAACGACGAGGACAAACTCGCGAGCGTCCACATGCATATCGCTGTCGGCGCTGACGTGAGCGAGGCGGAGGGTCAGGAAACTATCGACCGAGCGTTCGACCTGTGTAAGGTCCACGACGCGCTCAAAACTGAGCTGCACGCTGAGACGAGCTTCGAAGGAAACGCGTTCTGAGGTCGGCGACGACCCGCCGTTGGGCCGTCCCGATCACTGCTCACGCTGCCGTTCGCGGTACTCTCGGTAGGTCATCGCCTCGCCGTCACAGATGACGAGGTCGGTTCCCACGGCCGAGAGATCCGGGCCAAGGTCACGGGTCGGCTCGTCGCGAACGACGCGCGGTGTTTCTGACTGCACCATAGCTTGTAAATGCGATTCTGTAGAGATAAGTCTTTGGTAGATATTGACAACCAAGGATAGGATAGCCCGGTGGATTGCGGAAACCGAGCTCGGAGAACGGCAGAGAACGGGGACTGAAACCGCCAGCGCACCGGGCCGTCGGTCAGGCGATGTCGCGAGAGGTGTCGATTCTGACCTCGTTGGCCAGCTGGAGCTTGATGGGCTCTTTCAGCGCTTTCCCGCCGCGGAACTTGGGGACGACGAGTCGGTTCTCGACCTCCGCGTTGGTGATCTTGGTTCGCAGGTCGAACACCACGTCGGAAACGTGCCCGGTCACGTCGCGGTTCTCGGGCTCGCTATCGCTTTTCATCCCGTGAAGGACGGCGATGCTGCCGGTGTTGACCATCGCCGTCTGTAGCTCGTTGAGGAACCGCCGGTAGCGGCTTTTCTCGTACTGTTCCAGCGTGTCGACGACGTCGACGATGAGCGTCGACTCCTCCGGCAGCGTGCCGACGAGACGGTTGGCTCGGTCCAGTGGCGCGTCGCCGCCGACGTCGCGGACCGTTGGACTCCCGGTCCGTGTTTGCGTTTTCGCGATCGCGTTCCCGACGGCCTGGTCCGAGCGTACTGTCGTGAGGTAGAGCGTCGGCCTGGCGGCGGTGAGTTCGTAGAGGAACAGTTCGGACTGGCTCTTGGGGTCGGCCACCAGTAGCACGATGGAGCCCGGTGGAATACCGCCCTGAATCTCTCGGTCGAGGACGGAAATCCCCGTCGATAGCCGTCCAACCATGTCCGCCCATACACACTTCTATGCTAAAAGCGTTCCGTGCAGCTATCAGTTCTCACAACCGATTTCGGCCGGAGCCGCCTCCCGAAGCCGGTTGGCGATCGCGGAGTACCGTTCCTGCACGCGGTGGCTCTCTAAGGGCTGCGTTGGTTCGGAGGGAATGCAGCCAACAACCGAACAGTCGAGCAGGTCCCCAGCCCCCGGGGGACGAACGACGGCTCGGGTGAGCAGCACGCCGATCACGGGAGTCCCGACCGCTCGTGCCATCGACGCCGTCTTCGCTGCGTCCCGGAGCGCCGGTGCGCACGCAGTGCTCACGAGCAGCACCGCATCGACGGCCTGCAACGGCGCGGCGGCGTCGACACTTACCCCTGCGGGGGTGTCGACGAGTATCGGTTCCTCGGTTCCATCATCGCCGCCGTGCTTGGCCGCCAGACGATTCAGCAGCCGGTCGGTTCGCGGGGCGTCTCCACGCGGTGCGGGAAGCACCCGACAGTCATGCTGGGGACAGGGCTGGCCGTGCCCTGACTGATCTCGCACTGCTGCGTCGAGCCCCGGCTCTGGGTTCACCCCTGCGAGCGCGTGGAGGTCGGGCATATCCCGGTCGGCGTCGACGACGAGCGGTTTGCCGGGCAGCGCGGCGGCGAGTCCGAGCGCTGTCGTGGTTTTGCCGACCCCACCCTTGCCGCCAGCGATTGCGAGCATGGCGCTACTGGGCGCGTTCCCCTACAAGAACTCTCGGCAGCAGGAATCGGTGGCTGGTGTCGAGTTCGCGCAGTCGATTCAGTGCTGACAGCAGCCGCCGGCCTCGCCGCCGAAATCGACGGCCAGCGGCTCCGAGATGGCCTGGTTGATGGCTTCGAGCCGTTCCTGGAGCACCTCCTGTGCCTCCAGATACTCCTGCATCACTGGCAGTGAGTGGAGTTCCCGCTGTGCGCGCTTGACCTCGTCGACGGCTTTCTGGTCGGCCGAGCCGGTTTGACGGGCGAGATTGAACTCCTGGCGGAGCTGTTCGAACTCCTCGATCTGCTCCTGGGCCGCCTCGTTACTCTCGACGGCCCGTTTGGCCGCCTCGAACCGCTCGTACTCGTCGGTTGCGGCGATGCGCTCGCCGAGTTCGGTTCCGAGGTCGTCGACAGTCGTCCCGACGCTCATAGCCGGGTTAATAGCGCGGCTGGTTTAGCTCTGCCGACCCAGGTTGTTTCCTTCGGGGCTTTCCTCCGCTGCATGCCACGACGGTGAACGCTTTTACCTCGCCGTCCCCTGGGTTCGTCGATGCCTCTCCTCTCTCCGGAGCGCTTTGGGACGCTGTTTCGGTCTCTCGATTCGGCGGCGCGGACAGCGTTCATCGCGCGACTCTGGGCGGCCCGGGAGTGGGAGACGACGATTGACGGGACTGATGTCATCGCCACTAGCGGTGACGCTACCCAGCGCATCCGTGTCGTTGATCCCGGCTGGTTCGGGATGCCGTCGCTGGAGGAGGCCGACGTGCTCGTTACGGCCCGCGATCGGGAGCCCGTGCGCGAGGCAGCGGCGGCCGCGGATGTGACGTATCTGCCTCCCGAGGCGGTCCGAGACCGGCTGCTCTATGGGCTCGACCGCGAAGCAGCGGCGACGCTGTTCGCGGAGACGTTCGACCACTCGCTGGAGGCCGCTCCGGACACGACGTTTCCCTTCTCGAAGCGGATTCTGGGGGCTGGCACCGCCACCCTGGGCGCCGTTCGCGAGCGCGTCGGCGGCTCCCGACAGCTCAGCCTGCTGCTGGTTGTCGCGCTGCTCGTGGGCGTCGCGGTTGCCGGGCCCGCGCTCTCGCCGGCGGGAGAGAGCGACGTCACAGTCCCCTCGGAGACGTACACGGCGGGCGAGGCAGGCGCACTCGGTGGCTCCACTGAAACAGCGACATCGGCGACTGCAGCCACCGCTGTCGACGACGCTGCCCGACCGGACGGTCTCGGCGAGCGCAGCATCACCGACCGCTCGGCGCTGCTGGATGGCCACGTCGACGCGGTCCTCTGGACGTCGCGGACGCTGAAAGTGCGGGCGAGCGGGCCGCCGAACGCGACACTGATGAACGGGCGAGAGATGTGGCGGTACACGAGCCGTATCGCGAGCCCGCGGCAGTATCGCTTCGACGGGCGGTTCGTCTTCCCACCGTCTCGGTTCCCGCCGGCGAACGACTCCACTGTCGATATCGTCGACGTGAGTATCTACGCCGACGGGCGGTCGAAGTACCGGAAACAGGTTGACCCGACCGAGACGAGCTACCGCGAGTACGCCATCGACACGACCGGCGACGCTTCAGGCTTTGCCAGGGAAGTCCGGAGCTACTTCGAGGCGTTCCTTCGGGGGGACCGCTCGGTCGTGGACTGTGTGGGCACGCTCGAGTCCGGGGAGTGCTTCGCCTACCGGATCGTCGTCACCGGGGCGCCCTCAACATTTCCCGACGCCGACTCCTACCGTGCGGTCGCAGTTGTGCAGGACGACGGTATCATCACCTCTCTCGAGGTCTCCTATACGCTGCCGGACCGGGACGGCGATGGTAGCCGCGAACCGGTGTACTTCACTGTCGAGTACGACGCGATTGGAGAGACGACTGTCTCCACGCCGGACTGGCTGTCGGAGGCCAGGAACGAGACGGGGGGTTGAATACGGGACGCTTGCGGATTGCGCTCGCCTGTTCGTATCGGAGCGTTCTCGGATCTCCCGAGCTATCGTGACCACTCCCGCGGTGCAGTTTCCGAAGAGTCACACCAACCCGGTGAATGTTTTTCCCCACGCGGTCCCTCCTCACACCAATGCCCTTCCCCTCGGAGGAGGCGTTCAGACAGTTGTTTCGCGACCTCTCCACAGCGGAGCGGCTGCGGTTCGTTGCGGGACTCTGGGCAGCGCGAGGCTGGGAGACGACTGTCGTGAACGGTGTGATCATCGCAACCTCAGACGGGGAGCGACAGCGTCTCTGCGTCGTCGACCCCGGTCGGTTCAGAACGGCTGTCCCCGACGATGCCGATATACTTGTGCCGGTGCAGGAGCGTGCGTCGCTTCGGACTGCGACCGAGCGTGCCGATCTCCAGTACGTGCCACCCGCCGAGCTCCGAGAGCTACTCCGCTACGGCGTTGACCGGGACATCGCCGCAGCGCTCTTCGAGGAGACGTTCGGCCAGCCGTTGGACGCAGAGAGCCACGTCGCGCCGCCACGTTCCCAACAGCTTCGGGGGGCTGTTTTGGAGTTGGGAAATCGCAGCTACGACCGGTTTGGTGGCTCTCACATCCCCGTGAGCGTGCTCGTCGTGGTGCTGCTGGTGAGTGTCGCCGTCGCTGGTCCAGCGCTCATCTCCACCGATGAGGAGCCCACACGGGTCGTCGAGACCGCGACGCCTTCACCCGGTGAAGCCAATGAAGCCGCCGGGCCGAGCGGACTCGGAACGGACGCGCAGGGGGAACCCGTTTTCCCGCCGGGAATGGTCGAGTCCGGTATCAGTGACCGCTCGGCGCTCATCGAGGCGCATCAGAACGCAGTGAGGAATCGCCAACGGACGCTGCACGTAGCCGCGGCCGGCCCCCCGAACGCGACGTTCATGTCCGGACGCCTCGCGTGGAACTACACGATGCGAGCCGAAGGCTCCTTTCACTACCGCGTCGATGCCAACCACACGTTTCCAGCAGCGGCGGATACGGCGACGGCTGGCCCCGGAACTGTCCGAATAAACCTGTTCTCGAACGGCGGGGTCAACTACCGCCGACGGGTGAACGCAACCCAAACAACCTATCGTCGCTATCCGATGGCGGACGGGGACGACGCGTCGACGTTCACCGACGAAGTGAGCGGGTTCCTCGGAACGTTCCTCCAGGGCGAGCTGACGAGGGTCGACTGCGTCGACGATACTGACTACCGCGGCGCCCACTGCAGCATCATCATAAGATGGGCCCCGCCGTCGTTCCCGGCCGCCGAAGGCTACCGAGCGTCCGCAACCATCAGGCCAAGCGGTCTGGTCTCCTCGTTCTCGGTCAGCTACACGCTCCCTGATACCGACAACGACGGCAAGCGCGAACTCGTCCAGTTCAGCTTCGAGTACGACACGCTCGACACGACGACAGTGTCGGAACCCGAGTGGCTCCCCGAAGCGAAAAACGAGACGAGCAACTGAGTCCGGGATGGAGTTGGATGAGCTTCGCCCAACGCGTCTTGCCTGATGGTGTTCAGCACGCGCATCTCCCTCGAACCGCCGGAACCGAACTAGCGGATCCGGTCTTCAACTAGCCACGCCACCGGAGTGAACGCTTTTCCCGAAGTAGTCCCTTGCTTCACAAATGTCGCTTCCTTCGGAGGAAGCGTTCACGCGGCTGTACCGCGCCCTCGATGGAGCGGAGCGAACCGCGTTCGTCGCCGACCTCTGGGCGGCCCGGGGCTGGGAGACGACGACTGCGGGCGAAGTCGTCGTCGCCACCCGCGACGGCACCGAACAGCGGATTCGCATCGTTGACCCGGGCTGGTTCGCCGTCCCGACAGTTGAGGACACGGACGTACTCGTCACGGCCCGCGACCGAGAGGCCGTCGAGGCGGCCGCCGACGCAGCATGCGTTCGGTACGTCCCGCCTCCTGTACTGTTCGACCAGCTCCGGTACGGGATCGACCGGGAGACGGCTGGGGCGCTGTTCGAATCGACGTTCGGCCAGCCGTTCGACGCGCCGGACCCACACGCCGAGTCGCCACTGGCCGAACGGCTCCGGCAGTGGGCCACAGGCGTTCGACAGGCACCGCGTGATCGCGTCGGTGGATTCCACGTAGCCATGAGCGTACTCCTCGCGATACTCCTCGTCGGCGCCGTCGTCGTCGGTCCCGCCCTGTCCCCGAATGAGCCGGAGGCGATACCGTTCGCTGGAATGGCGACGAATTCCACCGAGGCTGCGGGCGCTCTCGGCGGGGCGGGGGCATTCGCGACCGAGGCGTCGAACTCGAACAGCTTCCCGCCTGGGATCGGCGAAAACGGTATCGAGGACCTGGACGCTCTCGTTGGGGCACACGAACGCGGTGTGATCGATCGAGAACGGACGCTCCGAGTCGCCGGGATCGGGCCGCCGAACGCGACGTTCATGGTCAGCCGGCTCGCGTGGAACTACACCGTTCGAGTCAAGCGGTCCTACCACTACCGATACAACGCTAACTACACCTATCCACCAGCGACGGACTCGAAAAACCGGTCCAGTGTCGACATCGTCCGTATCGACAGGTTCGCCAACGGTGGCACTACCTATCGCCGCCGGAGCGACCCGACCGTAACAAGCTACATCACGTATCCGACGGAGGTGGAGGGTGGTGCCCGGACGTTCACTCACGAGGTGACCGTGTATCTACAGTACTTCCTGGACGGCGAACGTTCACGGGTCGACTGCTCGGGCCCCAATGCCGGGGATACCGCTGCTGACGCCGTGGCACATGTCGACGTTCAGAGCTGCCGGGTCGTCGTCACCGGCGCCCCGTCGGCGCTGCCGAATGCGGCGGCCTATCGCGCTACAGCCACCGTGACCAGGACAGGTGTCGTCCGCTCGTTATCCGTTCGCTATACGCTTCCGGACAGTGACGGCGACGGGGAGCGCGAGCCGGTCCGGTTCTGGATCGCGTACGAATCCTTG
Source organism: Halolamina sp. (assembly GCF_036626355.1). Taxonomy (GTDB): domain Archaea; phylum Halobacteriota; class Halobacteria; order Halobacteriales; family Haloferacaceae; genus Halolamina. The sequence goes on from NZ_JAZKRY010000003.1 coordinate 44,481, forward strand.
GACTCGACGACGGTGTCGGAACCCGAGTGGCTCCCCGAAGCGAAAAACGAGACGAGCAACTGAGTCCGGGACGGAGTCGGATGAGCTTCGTCCGACGCGTCTTCCCTGACGATGGCGGACACACGACGCTGCTTCGAACTGTCGAAGCCGCACTATCGGGTCGTCCATCAAACAAACACGCCAGCGCGGTGAACGCTTTTGCCGACGCAGACCCTCCCCTCGACAATGTCGCTCCCCTCCGAGGAGGCGTTCACGCGGCTGTTCCGCAGCCTCGACGAAGCGGAGCGCACGGCGTTCGTCGCCGACCTCTGGGCGGCCCGGGGCTGGGAGACGTCGATCGAAGGGGGTGCAGTCGTCGCCACCCGCGACGGCATGGAGCGGCACCTCCGCGTGGTCGACCCGGGCCGTGTCGGCGTGCCAGCACTCGATGATGCGGACACCCTCGCTCCCGCACGCGATCGGGACGCCGTCCGGAGAGCTGCTGAACGGGCCGGCGTTCGGTACGTCCCGCCCGCTGTCCTCTACGAACAGCTCCGCTATGCGGTCGACCGAGAGACAGCCACAACGCTGTTCGAGTCGACGTTCGAACAACCGTTCGATGCGCCGGGCCCCCACGTCAGACCGCCGGTTTCAGAACGGTTCAGGCAGTTCGTGGCCGAGACACCGCGGACAGCCCGAAACGGTTTCGGAGAGCCCCGGCTCGCGCTGAGTGTGCTGCTCGTCGTCGTCCTCGTTGGGGTCGTCGTCGCTGGCCCCGTACTGACCCCGAACGAGGGAGACGTGCCACAAGTTGCCGAAAATGCCACTGCCGGGACTGCGGGGGCTGGCGCGCTCGGCGAGTCGAGTGGGCCGAGCGATTCGGCAACCGAGGCGACGAACTCGGACGGTCTCCCGCCGGGAGTCGGCAGGTCCGGCATCACCGACCTCTCCAGGCTTCTCGCGGCGCACGAACAGCGGGTGATCGGTCGGCAACGGACGCTCCACGTTGCCGCGACGGGGCCGCCGAACTCGTCGTTCATGGACAGTCGCACCGCGTGGAACTACACTGTTCGTGTTCAGCGATCCTACCACTACAGCTTCGACATGAACTACACCTATCCGTCAGGGGGGCTCTCGAGAAACAGGTCCGGCGCGGATTCCGTCCGTATCGGCGTGTTCGCTAACGGCGGGGTAAACTACCGCCAGCGGGTCGATGCGACAGGGACGAGCTATCTGCGGTACCCCACAGAGGCGGCGGGCGGGGCCTGGACGTTCACCACCGAAGTGACGAGGTATCTCCAATACTTCCTCAGCGAGGAGCAGTCGCGGATCAGTTGTACCGAGTCCGGGAACGGCGGTGCCGGAATCAAGACACATAGCTGCCGAATCGTCGTCACCGGCGCGCCGGCGACGATCCCGAACGCGGAGTCCTACCGGGCCACGGCCGTCGTCAACAGGAACGGGGTCGTGACCTCTCTCGCCGTGAGCTACACACTCCCGGACAGTGACGGCGACGGTGCTCGCGAGCCTGTTCAGTTCACGCTCTCCTACGAGTCGCTGGACACGACCACTATTGCCGAACCCGCGTGGCTCCCCGAGGCGAAAAACGCGACATCCGAGTCGTCCTCGGCGTGAGAACAACACGCCATGGACGGTGGAAACCTCGACGAACGAGGGGCTACGTGTGCTCCTCGACGAACTCGACGAGTGACGCGAGCTCCTCGCGCCCGATTCCGTGTCCGGTGTCGAACGCGCCGAACGTCACCTCGGCGCCGACCGCTTCCAGCCGGTCCGCGGCGGCCTCGCCCCGATGGGTCGGAATGATCTGGTCGGTCTGTCCGGCAGCGAGGAAGACGGGCTTGCCCTCGATTCCCTCGGGGTCGTGGTCGGCGTGAGACTCGGCGAGATAGCCGTGGTGAGCGGCGACCCAGGCGAACCGGTCCGGCTCCTCGAGCAGCAGCGAGAGGGTGGTGATAGCGCCCTGGCTGAACCCGAGCAAGCCGAGGCTGTCGGCGTCGAGGTCGAACGCCCCGACGGCGGCGTCAACTGATTCGGCGACGAGGTCCAGGCTCCGGCGGAACTGCTCGTCGTGGGGCTGGCTCTGTTCCAGGCCACCGGCCGAGAGGTCGAGTTCGTACCAGGTGTAGCCGCCCTGCAGGCGGTCCGGCGCGCGGAAGCTGATGACGTGCCGGTCACCCGGAAGCTGCTCGGCGACGGGGAGCAGGTCCTGCTCGTCGGCGCCGCGGCCGTGGAGGATGAACAGCGCGCTGTCGGTGTCGCCATCGGGCTCTCGGTGGACGTATTCGAGCGGAATCTCGCTCATACGGGCGGTTCGGGCTCAGGCGGTTTGAACATCTCCTTCGTGGCACCCGCCTCGCCTTGCCGGTCACGCCTCCGGCCCCACCACCTCTACCTTCACCCCCTCCGGGTCCTCGCAGTAGAGCGCGTAGTACCCGCCCGCGTAGGGGTGCTGGTCTTCGTAGAGTAGCGTCGCGTCCCGCCGTTCCTGGACGCCTTTCGTGAGCCTGTCCACCTGCTCCCGCGAGGCGGCGTGGAACGCAACGTGATTCAGTCCCGGGGCGTTGCGGTCGAACTCCGCGTTCTTGTCGGTCTCGACGAGGACGACGTAGGTAGGCCCGTTCATCCACGACCGGCCGCCGGCCCAGTCGTTTTTCAGCTCGTAGCCCAGTTCACCGAGGAGCCAGCCCCAGAAATCGACGGCGGCGTCGATATCTGCGGTGTACAGCTCGAGATGATGAATCGCGCCGCTGCGGTCGGGATCGGCGTGGTCGTGCTCAGCCATGCGGTCACCATCGGAGAGCGGCCGTAAATCTTCTCGGCCGGCGTCGATTCAGAAGCACTCGAGGGTCGTCCCGTTCCGGAGCCGGGCGAGCGAGACGTGGTCGTCGCCGTCGGACTCAGCCCGAACGAGGCGGTCCTCGGTCACGAGGTAACTCGCCGGCGTGGGAGCCCCGTCCCAGTGAACCACGATCGGGGTTCCCTCGCCCTCCCGCTCGTAGTAGCCGCCGTTGGTGTACGACTGGAGTCGGACCACGTACATGTCTCCCCGTCGTGTGACGCTCAGGTCTTCGACGTACACCTCGAGGTAGCTCAGGTTCTGCCCCGCGAGCGCGTCGTTCCGGAGCAGCGCTGACTCGTAGACCTCGACGTACTCCCGGACTGAATCCGTCGAGAACGTCGCCGGCGGGTCCGGGTAGGGCTGCGCGTCGACGTCGGATCCGTCGGCGGTCGGCGTCGGTTTCGGCTCTTCCATACAGGATCCTGTCGGTGTCGGAGGAGCGTCGGTTCCGAGCGGCGCAGTACAACCGGCGAGGACGAGGAGGGTGGCGAGCATGAGGGTACGCATCGATCCGTTCGTGTTGCCGTTCCGATAAACCGTTTGTGGGGAGAGGTTCGACAGTGTGGCTGCCGGACCACCGGGTTGATAAGCGACCCACGACAGCGACACAGTATGGACGAGGAGGTTCCGGACCAGTACGCGCCGCGGGAGATCGAGGAGGCGGTCGCAGACCACTGGGACGACCACAACGCCTACGAGCGGACGAAAGACGCCCACGCCGACGACCCACCGTTCTTCTTCGTCGACGGCCCGCCCTACACTTCGGGTCAGATGCACCTGGGGACGGCCTGGAACAAGACGCTGAAGGACTCGGTCGTTCGGCGCAAACGGATGGAGGGGTACAACGTCACCGACCGGCCGGGCTACGACATGCACGGCCTGCCCATCGAGACGAAAGTCGAGTCGGAACTCGGCTTCGACTCCAAACAGGAGATCGAGGAGTACGGGATGGAGGCGTTCATCGACGAGTGCAAACGGTTCGCGGTGGAGAACCGCGAGAAGATGGACGAGGACTTCCAGTCGCTGGGGGTCTGGATGGACTGGGAGAACCCGTATCAGACCATCTCGCCGGAGTATATCGAGGCCGCGTGGTGGGCGTTCGCCGAGGCCCACGAGAACGACCTCGTCGAGCAGGGCAAGCGCTCCATCACCCAGTGTCCCCGGTGTGAGACGGCCATCGCGAAAAACGAGGTCGAGTACCACCAGGTCGAGGACCCCTCCGTCTACGTGAAGTTCCCGCTGAAGGACCACGAAGGAAGCCTGGTTATCTGGACGACGACGCCGTGGACCATTCCGGCGAACACGTTCGTCGCCGTCGACGAGGCGGCCACGTATCAGCGGCTCCGCGCCGAAGGCGACGGCGAGAGCGAGGTGCTCTATCTCGCTGAGGAGTGCGTCGAGGAGGTGCTCTCGAAGGCGGGCTACGACGACTACGAGGTGCTCGAGGAGTACGACGGCGCCGACCTCGTCGGCTGGCAGTACGAGCACCCACTGGCCGAGGAGGTGCCCGACCACCCCTCCTTCGTCGGCGCCGGCCAGGTTTACCACGCCGACTACGTCGAACTCGACCGCACCGGACTGGTCCACTCCGCCCCCGGCCACGGGCAGGAGGACTTCGAGCGGGGCGACGAACTCGGCCTCGACATCTTCTGTCCGGTCGGCGGCGACGGCGTCTTCGACGAGCGCGCCGGCGAGTACGCCGGTCAGTTCGTCCGCGACGCCAACGAGGACATCATCGACGACCTGGCGTCCAGCGGCTCTCTGCTCGCTGGCGAGACGTACACCCACGAGTACGGGCAGTGCTGGCGGTGTGACACGGATATCATCTTCCTCGCCACCAATCAGTGGTTCATCACCGTCACCGACGTGAAAGACGAACTGCTCGAGAACATCGAGGACAGCGAGTGGCATCCGCCGGAGGCCCGAGACAGTCGCTTCAGGAACTTCGTCGAGGATTCGCCGGACTGGAACGTCTCCCGGCAGCGATACTGGGGCATCCCCATCCCGATCTGGACGCCCGAAGGCTGGGTGCCCGAGGAGGGAGACCCCGATGATCTCGTCGTCATCAGTACGCGTGAGGAACTGGTCGAGCGAGCCGACCAGGACGTCGACGTCGAGGAACTCGACCTCCACCGGCCGACCGTCGACGACCTGACTATCACCGAAGAGGGCGTGACCCATAGGCGCGTCCCTGACGTGTTCGACGTCTGGCTGGACTCCTCGGTCGCTTCCTGGGGAACGCTCGACTACCCCAGCAACGAGGCGGATTTCGAGGAGTTCTGGCCCGCCGACGTCATCGTCGAGGCCCACGACCAGACTCGTGGCTGGTTCTGGTCACAGCTCGGGATGGGCACCGCCGCGCTGGACCGCATCCCATACAAGGAGGTAGTGATGCACGGCTTCGCGCTGGACAGCGACGGCCGGAAGATGTCCAAGAGTCTGGGCAACATCATCACCCCGCACGAAGCCATCGAGGAGGTCGGTCGGGACCCGCTCCGGGCGTATCTGCTCAGCCACGACCAACATGGGGCGGATCTGCGTTTCGAGTGGGACGGACTCGAGGAGATGCAGTCGACGCTCAACATCCTCTGGAACGTGTTCCGGTTCCCGCTACCGTACATGGAGCTGGACGACTACGACCCCGGTGAGGCTGACCTCGGCAACGTTCGCCGGGATCGCTCCGAGCACGACGAGCCAGTCGGGGCCGGAGGCTCCGGCGTTGGCGAGCTCAGCGTCGTGGACGAATGGGTTCTCTCGCGGCTCCAGACGGTGACGGCCGAAACCGAGGAGGCCTGGGACGAGTACGCGGTCCACGACGGGCTCAACGTCCTGCTCGATTTCGTCACGGAGGACGTCTCCCGGTTCTACATCAAGGCCATCCGCGAGCGAATGTGGGAGGAGAGCGACTCCGCGAGCAAGCGCGGCGCTTACGCTGCGCTCTCGACGGTTCTCGACGAAGTCGTTCGCCTCATCGCGCCGTACACGCCGTACCTCGCCGAGCTGATGTACGAGACCCTCGACGGTGAGGCAGCCACGGTCCACATGCTGGAGGCGCCGACGCCGGACGAGGCGCTCCGCGACCCCGAACTCGAGCGCAACATGACCGTCCTCCGGGACGCCGAAGAGGCCGCCGCGAACGCACGCCAGCAGGGCGGGCGGAAGCTGCGGTGGCCAGTTCAGGAGGTCGTCATCGAAACCGCGGATGAGGAGGTCGCCGAGGCGATGGTCTCGCTCGAGGAGCTGTTCCTCGAGCGCGTGAACGCCCAGCGCCTCGTCGTCACGGAGCGCTACGGGGAACTGGTCGAGGTGGCCGAACCGCAAATGAGTGTTATCGGTCCCGCCTTCGGCGGCGACGCCCAGGACGTGATGGCCGCCGTTCGGGGCAAGCGCCGCGAGGACGTCGAAAACGGCGTCGAAGTCGACGACGAGACGGTGGAACTCGACGACGAGATGGTGGAGTACCATGCGAAACCGCCGGAGAACGTCTCCGCTGCGGAGTTCGACGGCGGGACGGTGTACGTAAACACCGAGCTCACCGAGGCGATCGAGCGCGAGGGGTACGCTCGCGACCTGATCCGGCGTATCCAGGAGACACGAAAGCGTCTGGATCTCGACGTCGAGGAGGAGATTCGCGTCGCCGTCGACGCCGAGGACGACCGAGTCGCCGGCTTCTTCCAGGACAAGCGCGACCTGGTCGCAGATGAGGTTCGTGCAGCCGCGTTCGTTGACGTCGACGACATCGACACTGACAGTGGGCTGGTCGAGGAGTGGCAGATCGAGGGCGTGACGGTCACGATCGGCGTCGAACCCGTCGACGACTAACAGCCAACTAGCCACGACGAACCTTTTTCTCGGATAACGGGACCAGCCAACCGTGTGATCTGAGAGTCACGGCGCGACGAACACGGCGAGGACCTCCGGAGCCCGTCGCGCCGACCCCACTACTCCGGTTGTTCGCCAGCCGTCGACTCTGGCATCAGGGCCTCCCTCATTTATTCGGGAGTCGCCACCAGCAGGTAGTAGCCGCCGGCCTCCACCTCCCGCGCCTCCTCCACGGCGAACCCTGCGTCGGCGACGAGCCTCTCCCAGTAGTCGAGTGGGTCCGCCGCCGAGTCGTGCGGAATCGGGAGCTCCAGCACCCCGAGGGTTCCGTCGGGCTGGAGCACGCGCCGGGCCTCCAGGAGCGCCGACTCAGCGGCCGCTCGCGGGAGGTCGTGGAGCACGCGACAGGCAGTGACGACGTCCTGGCTCCCGCTGGCGAGAGGGAGCCTCGCCGCGTCCCCCGCGACCACCCCGGCGTCGAGTCCCGCCTCTGCAGCGTTCCGCCGTGCCAGCGTCGGGCCGTTTCCGAGGATGACCCGGTCGTCGAACACGTCGAGGCCGAGGAGCCGGCAGCGCTCTGGCACCGCCGGAGCGAGGCCGACCAGCGAGCGACCGGTGCCACAGCCGACATCCAGGGCCTGCTCGGCCTCCGCGTACGGCATCGCCTCGCGGAGCGCTCGGTATTTCCAGTCGTCGGGCTGCCAGGGCGGCGGCGAGAGCAGCCGGTCCAGCGGGCCGCGACCGCGCTTGGCACCCGCAGCGACGAGAGTGAGCGCTGTTGCTTTCGCGAGCGCCCCGTCCCGCCGTCCCACAACGAGTCCGGCGATGACGAGCGCCACAGCACCGAGCAGTCGACGACCCCGGCGTCGCCAGTGATAGATGCCGAAGTAGTAGGCCATACGGGGTGCATCGGCGACGACGCTCTTCAGCCTCGGGGAGCTGGCAGGCCCGCGTGCTCAGCCGATCATATCGCTATCGGCCGGGCCGGCCGCGCTGAACTCGGCGACCAGGTCGTCGAGCCGGTTCGGCTCGCCAGCACCGGGGAGTTCGTAGTCAGCCGTTCGACCGGACTCGTCGATACCGAGCCGCTGGCAGAGTCGATCTGTGGCAGCTTCGGCCATCTGGCGGTATGTCGTCAGCTTCCCCCCCACGACGCTGTACAGTTCTTGCGCGCCGGCGTGGTCGACGATGGCGAAATCGCGGGAGATTCCACGGCTCCCGCGGTCCACCTCGTCGGGTTCGTAGAGCGGCCGGAGGCCCCAGTAGGTGCGCTCGACGGTCGCGTCGGTGAGGGCCGGCACCATCTCGGCGCACTCTTGGAGCGTTCGCGCGACCTCCCAGTCGGCTCGCTCGAACTCGTCCGGGTTGGCAACGGCGACGCTCGTCGTGCCGAGCACGGCCTGATTGCCGTGCGGAACGACTATATCTCCGTCAGCGGGTGGCCGGCAGCGGTTCAGCACCGGACCGATTCCGGTGTAGTCGACGCTGACCATCACGCCCCGGGTGGGTCGCATCTCCAGTTCAGCGCCCGCCAACGCGGCCACTTTGCCAGCCCACGGCCCCGCGGCGTTGACAGCCGCGTTCGCCTCGATGCACCGGTCGCTCTCGCCGCCGACGTGAACGGTTACCCCCTCGCTACCAGCGTCGATAGCCGTCACTGGGCTCCTTGTAGATATCTCAGCACCGTGCTCACAGGCACTGGCCGCTGTCGCGGCGACGAGTCTTGAGGGGTAGACGACACCGTCGGGAACTGCGATGCCGCGAGCGATATTCTCGCTCACGTCGGGGACCCGCTCGCGGACAGCTGCTCCACCGAGGGTCTCGGCGTCGATGCCAACCTCCCGGCAGGCCTCGACCTTCCGGTCGAAGTACGCAGAATCGTCGTCCTCGAGTTGGAGGAACAGCCCACCGGTATCGGCCACACATCCCTCGGCGATTTCTCGGAGGATACGGTTCTCGCGCCCACAGTCGGCAGCGCCCTCGGGGTCGGATTCGGCGTAGCGGGCGCCGCTGTGAAGCACGCCGTGGGAGCGCCCAGACGTGCCGGCGTTGAGCCCCTCGCCGCGCTCAAGCAGCGTCACGTCGACGCCCCGCATCGCGAGGTCGCGCGCGATGCCGACGCCGGTGGCGCCGCCGCCGATAACGACAACCGCCGTCTCGATGCTCATTATTTCGGCGGTGGGGAGGGGCCGACTTGAGCGTTCCTCGTCCGCGACCGAAAGACCCGACCCGTCGGCGCCCGGAGTCGTATTATGCACGTCCACGTGAACGCTGCCGAGAGCGTCGACGGGAAGCTCTCGACCCGCGAGCGCGAGCAGGTGGCCATCTCCGGTCCCATGGATTTCGACCGGATGGACGCGCTCCGCGCTGAGTCCGACGGGATCCTCGTCGGCGTCGGGACCGTCCTCGCTGACGATCCCAGTTTGACGATCAAAGATGGGGCACGGCGCGAGCGCCGCGTGGAGAACGGATGCGACCCGAACCCGGCTCGCGTCGTCGCCGACTCGCGGGCGCGGACGCCGACGGATGCCGCGGTGCTCGACGACGACGCGACCACGTATCTGCTGGTGAGCGAGGCGGCGAACGACGCCGCTATCGATGCACTGGACACTGCTGGCGGGACCGTCATCGTCGCCGGGACGGAGCGGGTCGACCTCCGCGCGGGGTTGGACCGACTCGCCGGACTCAGCATGCAGCGGCTGCTGGTCGAGGGCGGCGGCGAACTCATCTTCTCGCTGTTCGAGGCCGGGCTGGTCGACCGGCTCACCGTGTTCGTCGGCTCCGTCGTTATCGGCGGTCGGGACGCCCCGACGCTCGCCGACGGGACGGGGTTCACGGACACGGACGCGTTCCCGGAGCTCTCGCTCGAGGACGTGGACCGACTCGACGAGGGCGTGGTTCTTCGCTACGACGTCGAGGAGTAATACTGCCGGACAGAAGTCAGTACAGAGTTGCGCACCAACCTTTAACCATCACACCAGGTGACGGCCGATCCACGGCGAGCGATAGTTGCATCGTTCTGTCCGGCAGTATAAGCCCTCTCCGTCGATGGCCAGTCAATCCGCCGCGTCGAAGGCGTCGACGAGTCGGTCGTGAGCCGCGCCGTTCGAGGCGATGAGTCCCACGGCGTGTGGCGTCCACCGGTCGCCGTGGATGTCGGTGACAGTACCACCGGCCTGGCGGACCAGATGGGCGCCGCCGACGAGGTCCCACGGATGGAGGGGGACCGCCGAAACGGCGGCTTCGAGTTCGCCCGCAGCCACTGCCGAGAGGGCGAGCTGCGCGCAGCCGAACCGGCGGTGGTCACCGAACTCCTCGGCGACGATTCCGACGTATTCGGATAGCATCCGGCGGTGGCGTGGGGAGAGTCCGAAGATTGGGTTGATGGTGAACTCCTCCGGCGCAGTCCGGTCGCTCACCGAACAGGACTCGCCGCTCCGCCTCGTTCCGCCGGCGGCGGCGACGTACGTGTCACCGATCGCGGGGAACTCGTTAACAGCAGCGACCGGCTCGCCGTCATCGACGGCGGCGACGGCGACACCCCAGTTGCGGTTGCCACCGACGAAGTTGTTCGTGCCGTCGATGGGGTCGACCACCCAGGCGTCGCCCTCCTCGGGAACGGTCGTCCGGGTGTCGATGTTGGGGAGTGTTTCCTCGCCGACGATGACGGCGTCCGGCTTCTCCTCTCGTAGCAGCGTGGCGATTCGCCGCTGGACCTCGCGGTCGAACTCGGTGACGGAGTCGAGTGCGCTCGCCTTCGACTCGACGGTGAACTCCCCGCGAAATCCGCCCATCGCGACCTCGGCCCCCGTGACTGCGGCCTCCCGGGCGACCGAGAGTCGCGTTTGTGTGTCCATATCGGTGAGTGGGTGGTCGAGGCTCAAGGGTAGTTCGATTGGCCGCAGGCTGTGGGAACTAACCCTTATTACCCATGGAGACCCAGATTCGCCTGATGGACGTTGATACACACGCCGAGGAGCTCGCCTCCGCTCTCGGTGTTGACAAAGAGGAGGTCAAAGAGGACCTGGAGAACCTGCTCCAGTACAGCGTTCCGGTCGACGAGGCAAAACAGAGCATCCGCCGCAAACACGGCGGTGGTGGCGGCGGCGACGGCACTCCCGAATCGCTCGATGTGGCCGACCTCACGACCGAGCACGATAACGTCACCGTCACCGTCCGGGTGCTGACGAAAGGGACTCGCTCCATCCGCTATCAGGGCGAGGACATCACCATCCGCGAGGGCGAGTTCGCCGACGAGACGGGGGCGGTTTCCTACACAGCCTGGCAGGAGTTCGGCTTCGAACCGGGCGATACCGTCACCGTCGGCAACGCCGGTGTACGCGAGTGGGAGGGGAGCCCCGAACTCAATCTCGGCGATAGCACCAGCGTCGCCCTGGAAAACGAGGAGCTCCCGGTTCCGTACGAGGTCGGCGGCGACCGCGACCTCATCGGTCTGGCAGCGGGCGACCGAGGTCGGAACATCGAGGCCCGGATCGTCGAGGTCGAGGACCGCGTAATCGATGGTCGCGATGGGGAAACCGAGATCCTCTCGGGGGTCATCGGCGACGAAACCGCGCGCCTGCCGTTCACCGACTGGGACCCGCACCCCGAAATCGAAGCGGGCGCGAGCGTCCGACTCGAGGACGTCTACGTTCGGGAGTATCGCGGCGCGCCATCGGTGAATATCTCGGCGTTCTCGACCGTCGAAGAACTCGACAGGGAAATCGTCGTCACCGACGATGCCCCGTCGATGAGCATCGGCGAGGCCGTCGCCGGCGGCGGTCTCTTCGACGTGGAGCTCACCGGGAGCGTCATCGAGGTCCGGGACGGCTCCGGCCTCATCGAGCGCTGTCCGGAGTGCAATCGCGCGATTCAGAACGGCGAATGCCGCTCCCACGGCAGCGTCGACGGCGAAGACGACCTGCGGACCAAAGCGATCCTCGACGACGGCACGGGCACCTGTACGGTGATTCTGGACCGAGAGATCACCGAGGAGATCTACGGCGGTGACCTCGACGACGCCCGTGAGGCCGCTCGCGAGGCGATGGACCGCGACGTCGTGGCCGACGCCATCGCCGCCGAGTTGGAGGGCGGGGAGTACGGCGCCCGCGGCTCGCTTTCGGTCGACGAATACGGCGCCAACCTCAACGCCGACGAGTTCGCGCCCACGGATGTCGATCCGGGCGAGCGAGCGCACGAACTCCTCGCGGAACTGGGGGTGGGCCCATGAGCGCCGACTCCGGGCCGGGCAACCGCGAGGTCGCCCGGCGGCTGTTCGCCGCGGAGTTCGACGACGCGACGCTGTCTTACTCCGAGAGCGACGAGGAGCGCGCGCCGAACTACGTCGTCACCCCGACGGGGGCGCGCGTTAACCGTCTGTTCGCCGTTGGTGTGCTGACGGAGGTCGAGCAGGTCAACGAGGACAGCCTCCGCGGCCGCGTGGTAGATCCGACGGGCGCGTTCGTCACCTACGCCGGCCAGTATCAGCCCGACGAGCACGCGTTCCTGAGCCGGGCCGACCCGCCGATGTTCGTCGCGCTGGCTGGCAAAGCCCGGACGTTTGAACCCGAGGACTCCGACCGGGTGTTCACCTCGGTCCGCCCCGAGAGCCTCAACGAAGTCGACGCCGAGGCGCGGGACCACGGGGTGGTCACCGCCGCCGGACGCACCCTCGACCGCATCGCCGTCTTCGCGGAGGCCCTCGGCGCCGACGTGCGCGGCGACGCGCTCCGGGAGGCGCTGGAACGCGAAGACGTCGACACGTCGCTCGCCGCGGGCATCCCGAAAGCGATCGAGCAGTACGAAACCGGGACGGCGTATCTCGAAGCCGTTCGGCGGCTCGCCGTCGAGGCGGTCGAACAGGTCGCCGGCGAGCGCGATGCCGTCCAGTCCCTCGAAACGATGCCAGGGGATTCGACCCCGACTGAACTCGGGCCGCTCCCTGAAACGGCGGTCTCGCTGGACGATGTCGAACCAGTGAGCGAGGCTCCGGCTGCAGAACCGGCTGAGACAGCGGCGGCAGGCGAGGCAGCAGGAACTGAGAGCGCTGTGGGGACGGAAGCCGAACCTGCCGAAACTGCCGCCGTCGAACACCAGGCCGAAGCCCCAGAAGCCGAAGCCCAAGCCGAGTCCCCGGACGTCAAAGCGGAACCGAAGGCGACTGAACCAGTGTCCGAGACTGGGGCGGCTCCCACCGTGGAGCCCGAAGCCACCGAGTCCGACGCGGAGCCGCCCGAAGATGAATCCGCAGAATCGGCGGAATCAGACCTCTCGGAACCCGAGCCCCAGGAGTCCGTGGCCGAACCCGAGGAGCCGGCATCGGGCGACGAACTCGGCGATTTCGAGGGAGATTCGGTGCAGGAGACCGTCGAGAAAGAGACCGAGGAGCTCGGCGATTTCGACCCGTCCGAAACCGTGGACGACGAAACGGAGGCACTGACAGAGAGCGAGCGCAAGGAGGTCGAAGCGGAGTTCGGCACCGAGTTCGCGACCGGGAGCGAGGTCGGCGGCCCGGGCGAGGCGGGTATCGACGTGCCGACCTCCGAGGAGGAACTCGAGGAGCTCGAAGACGAATCCCCCGGTGAAGAACCAGCGACCGAGGAAGCCGAGAGCGAGGAGGCCGCCGACAGCGAGGCAGCTGCCCTCGACCTCGAAACCATCGTCGTCGACACGATGAGCGAACTGGACGAGGGCGATGGCGTGGCCCGCGAGGCGGTCGTTGCCGCCGTCGTCGACGAGCACGGTGTCGAGGCCGACACCGTCGAGGACGCGATCCAGGACGCGATGATGAGCGGGAAATGCTACGAGCCCGGTGAGGGGACGCTGAAGGCCATCTGATGGCCCTCGTCGAGCCGGTGCCGGGGGCACCGGCCGCGACCCTCGCTCTCGGCGACGAGCGCGCACTGGCTATCGCGGATTACCACGCCGGAATCGAGGTCGGCCTCCGGTACGAGCGCGGAGTGGAACTCGATTCCAACGCCGGCCAGCGCCGCGAGCGCGTGCTCTCGCTGCTCTCGCAAACCGATGCCGACCGGCTGGTCGTGCTTGGCGACTTGTTCCACCGCATCGCCGAGCCTGACGGTGCGGAGGCCGAGGAGGTACGGGAGCTTCTCGACGCGCTGGAGGCCGCGGACGTCCCGCTCACGCTCGCACGCGGGAACCACGACGGAGGCGTCGAAGAGGTGTTCCCCGACCGGTTCGACGTGCTTCCGTCCGACGGGATCCGAACCGGCGACGTTGGACTGGTGCACGGTCACACCTGGCCGAGCGAGGAGGCGCTCTCGGCGCCGACGCTCTGTATGGGGCACGAGCATCCGACCGTCCGACTCACCGACGATGTGGGCGGAAGTCGCGTCGAACGTGCGTGGCTCCGCGGGCCGCTCGCGCAGGAACCGTTCGCCGAGCATCTCGGCATCGAGGCGGTGGGAATGGCGTGGAGCGATCCGGAACTCGTGGTGTTCCCGGCGTTCAACCTGCGCTCGGGCGGGACGTGGGTGAACGTCGAAGGGCAGGCGTTTCTCGCGCCGTTCCTCCCTGTGGGGCTGGCGTCCGCAGAGGCGTATCTCACCGACGGGACGCGACTCGGCCCGTATCAGGACGTCTGATAGTGATTACTGCGAGTCTGTCCCGCCGTGACCATCCGTGTCGGTGATGGGAGCCCCTGAACCGGCGGCGTTCGACACCGTCGATGAACCTATTCGCCGTAATCACTATGAGGCGGCGGCTCACGTTTCGCGTTCGAACGCGTGACGTACGCGAGAGAGTGCCCGAACAGCTTCATATCCGGCGTGAACGACTCGATACTGGCGGTGTCGTCGATCTCTTGTCGCGGGACGTTCGCCTCGCCGAGACTGGGTTCGAGGACTGCGAGCTCCGGGGGCGTATCGGGGAGCCGGTTGAAAAAGGGCCGACGCTGCTTCCGGACTGCATGAGATGAGCCTGCACTCAGCGGGCGGAGACGTTTCCGGGCCAGGAGGGCTGGGGAGCGGCAGCAAAGACGGCAGGTCGCGCTCAGGCGATGACCACGAAGAACTGCATGGTCGCGAACACGCCGGCGAAGATGGCGAACGCCACCGCGATGGTCGACGGGTTCTGTCGGGTCCCGGTGTAGGCGGCGTGGCTGACGAAACCGAGGATGATGATGCCGAACAGCAGGTCGAAGAGGTTGGCGTCGATCGGGCCGCCGGTGAGGGCTGGAATCGCCCAGATGAGCAGCGAGACGAACCCCGACCAGCCGAAGCCGGCGAGGAAGATTTCACGTTCGGGTAGCTCCATACCGTCACTGAGGGGGTCAGCATAGTTGAACGCTGGGAGTTCGAGCCGCGGCGCTCAGAGCAGCAGCGCGACAGTCGCGAGCGCTGCGGCGGCGACGGCGCCGACCCAGGGAGCACTCCGCTCCGTGGGGCCGCCGAGCGTCTCCGGGCGAAGGACGCCGACGGCGGCGACGAGGGTGAGCAGTCCGCTTCCGGCCAGCGCGGCCGCGTTACCGGGCCAGACCCCGACACGGAGGATGGCGAGCCCCCAGTTCAGCGACTGTGCGACCCCGAGCCAGCAGAGCGCGAGCCAGAACGTCTGGCGGGGTGTGAAGTCCACGTCCGACCTGCGGACGGGCCGGCGGAAAAGCTATCGAATGAGCCGCTGTCGGGAGTAATTCATTTCCCGAAGCTCTCCGACGGTGTCAGTATGGAGCTTCGCGACGCGATGCAAGCGGACGCCGAGGCGGTCGCGACGGTGGCCCGCGCGTCTTGGCACGAGGCCTACGACGAGCTGGTGGGCGTTGAGACGGTCGATTCGACGGTCGACCGGTGGTACGACCTCGAGTCGCTCCGCAAAACTATCGCGGATGCTACTGAGGTGGATTCGGAGGCGAGTGACGAGCAGACGGTGTTCCTCGTCGCTGAGCGCGATGGGGAGGTGGTCGGGTTTACGAACGCCGGGCCCGCGCCTGACTCTGAGAGCGGCCCGGACGCCGATGGGTTTCTCGCCCGGCTCTACGTTCATCCGGACTGCTGGGGCGCGGGTATCGGAACCGGTCTCGCCGGCCGGCTCGCCCGGCGGCTGCAGGACATGGGCTACGAACGAATCTGGCTGGAGGTGTTCGCCGAGAACGATCCCGGGCGTGAGTTCTACGAGTCGCTCGGCTTCGAGCGAGTTGGCAGCGAGCGAGAGACGTTCGGCGGCACGGAACTGACAACCCTCCAACTCGCGATGGACGTTACGGCGCTCGTGGCGGCCACGGCTGCGGACTGAGCGGTTCCGACAGCCAAAGACTCATATCCCTCCGTTGCCTTCGGCTGGTCATGACTGGAGTCCTCCGCACGCCCGACCACCGCATTTGCGAACGATGCGACCGGGTCGAGCGGTACGACGAGGACATCGGCGGCTGGCGGGCAACCGAGGTCAGCGACGTGAACTGCATTCACGAGTGGGATATCGACGGCAAGTTTATTCCGATACGGGAAGCGGCCCTGACACCGACGGCTGAGGAGTGCTGAGTCCGCCGCTTCGACCCGTTTTCCGCTACGCTGTCTCTCGCTCGCGTATCGCCTCGAGCGCCGTCAGCGTGCCGTCGACGTACGACGCGTCCAGCACGTGAGTTGCTGCGGATTTCGCGGCGTCGACGGCGTTGGCCACGGCGTAGGACTCGTCGACGACCTCGAACATCGAAACATCGTTCGCGCTGTCGCCGATAGCGACGAACTCCTCGGGCGCGTAGTCGAGGGTGGTGGCCATCTCACGCAGCGCCAAGCCTTTGCTCACGCCCGGGCTCTTGAGGTGGTAGGCGTACTGCGTGTCGACGAACTCCAGGTCGAACTCCGTGGCGACTGCACGCAGTAGCGCCTCGTCGGCAGTTCGGCTCGTTGCAACCTCCGTCTCACGCCAGCGGTTGACCGTGTCCGTCTCACCCCAGCCGAGTTCACCGCCCCGGGCGCGGAACGCCTCGACGGCGGCGTCGACCGTTTCGGGGTCGCCGGTGTAGCGGAGTTCGTCCTCCGCGAGCGCGATGCCGCCGTTCTCGGCGATGACGCGCTCGGGGATGCCGACGAAGTGACAGAGCGCGACCGGGTAGGGGAACGCCTTCCCGGTGGCGACGACGACCGGCGCGTCCCACGTCGGCAGCACCGCGAACACTCGCGGGTCGATGCTGTGCTCGGGTGTGGTCAGCGTGCCGTCGATATCGAGCGCGAGCGGCGGGACCATTGGCTGGAGTGTCCGTGTGCGGGTCGGAAAACGTTCTCGAAACTGGCGTCCGGTCTCAGCGGTCTCGTGTCGACTCTTCGGCGATGGTGTCGGACGTGGGCTCCGTTTCGGTAGCCAGACGCGATGATGAGGCCGGGCAGAACCCCGGCCAGGATGTTCTGGAGAACTAACACCGAGTAGGCGAACGCCAGCAGCCACCCGATCGCCAGGCCGGCCGTGACGACCGGTGACGGCGAGGGTGGTGACCAGTCGAACATGCGATATGGTCAACTGCTCGCCACACAACTGTTGCTCCGCTCCTGAGGAACAACCCTTTTCGCCGTGGCCCCGGAACCTCGTACCATGGTAGACGACGAAGCAAACGCTGACGAGGAAAGTGAGCCCGCCGAAGAGAGCACGGAAGCGGAAGGTAGCGAGGAGAAATCCTTCCGCGAGCGCGTCGAGGAAATCCGCGAGCGCCGCGAAGAGGAGCGCGAGGAGGGCGAGGCCCCCGGCGCTGGTCCGGACGGGATGGGCGGCGGCCCGCCGGGCATGGGCGGCGGCGAAGGCCCCGGTGGCGGCGGCAATCCGTTCGCACAGATGATGTCCGGCATGATGGGTGGCGGCGGCCCTGGTGGCCAGGGCGGGATGGGTGGCGGCCCGCCGGGGATGGGCGGCGGTCCCGGCGGCCAGGGCGCCGAAGGTCGCGGCGAATCCGGCGGCAGTCAGGTCAACGAGGATCTGGTTCGGGAGGTCCGGCAGCTCCGCGACGAAGTGCGTGACGCGACGCGGGAGCTCCGCCGCATCGCCGACTCGCTGGAAGACTGAGGCAGTCTCGCTCCGACGTTTTTTCGTCGTTCACCCAGACAGCAACAGCGACGTGGCTCTGTGGTCGGTGAGACATCCTGTCACTCTGCTGGTGAGCCCGCTTCGTACTGCCGGACAGAACGATGCAACTATCGCTCGCCGTGGATCGGCCGTCACCTGGTGTGATGGTTAGCGGCTGGTGAGCAACTCTGTATTGACTGCTGTCCGGCAGTATCAGTCGACGCCGGTTGCCGTGCGGTGGAACGGCTTGGCGGCGATGCGCTGGCGAAGCGAGGCGAGGGAGTCCCGGTCACGGCCGCTCATCGCGCTGACGACGGCGAACACCTCCTCTCGGGAGACTTTGACGCCGGCTGCCGTGAGCGCGTCTTCGGGGTGCTCCTGGAGTTCACGCAGCGTCCCCACAGCAAGGAGGAACGGGACCGCCCACGCCTCTAACGTGTTGCCGTCCCGCAGCGGAACGTGTTGGAGATAGGTCTGGGCGCCGTCGACGTAGCTCCGCGCCAGGGTGGTCGTCCGGCGGACGACCGAAGCGACCCCGTTCGTGTTCCCCGGGTCGAGCACGTTGTCCTGCTCGACGCCCTCCTCGGTGAGCCACTCGGCGGGGAGATAGACGTTGTCCTCGTGCTCCTTGTCGTCGTAGACGTCTTTCGAGACGTTCACCAACTGGAGCAGCAGGCCGAACTCCTCGGCGGTGTCGTAGAGCGTCCGTTCGCGGGCCGGGTCGACCTCCCCGCGGGTCACCAGATTGGTGATGAGGTTGCCGACGGTGCCGGCAGCGTAGTAGCAGTAGTCCTCCAGCTCCGAACGGTTCTGGAGGCGGAGTCCACCCTCGGCCGCGTACCGTTCGACGAACTCGCTCATGCCCGAGACCATCTCCCGGACGGGCGGCGTGATCGCCTCGCGCACGTCGGTCGGCAGCGCCTCGAACGTCCTCACGATTCGCGGTGCGCTCTCGACGACCTCCCAGTCGGCCTCGCGTTCGGCCTGTTCGGGGAGCCACCCCTTCACGTTCTCCTGGAACGTTTCGATATCGGCCTCGTCGGCCGGGTCGAGGGCGGCATTGTACTGTCCCAGGAGCGCGGCCTGCTCCACAGGCGGGATGTGTGAGGCGTCCTCGACGGTGTCGGCGACGCGACAGAGTAGGTAGCCGAGGCAGATGTGGGAGGACATCGGCTCATCCAGCAGGTCGACGGTCAGTGCGAAAGTGCGCGAGACGTCCTGGACGGCCTCGTGGCACCACGCGAGGTCCGTGTTGGGAACGTCCGGGCGAGGATCGGGTCCGGGCATTCGGTTTATGGGTCCATACGACGAGGGGAGTTAAAAGTCTCTCCAAAGCGGCCTCAGCCCCCGAGTTCGCCAGAAACCCGTCCTTTCTGGGAGGGCTAATTTCGTCGACGCAGCCATCCGGCGGCGCCATGGGAGGGTAGAAAACCCTAAGCGCGACGCGGAACTCGGTTGAACCATGGACTTCAGCCTCACGGCCGAGCAGCGACAGATTCGTGACACTGTCGCGGCGTTCGTCGACGACGAGGTCGTTCCCCGCGCCGCCGAAATCGACGAGACCGACGAGTTCCCGGCCGACCTGGTCGCGGAGATGGCCGAGTTGGGTCTGCTGGGGATGCCGTTCCCCGAGGAGTACGGCGGTGCTGGCCTCGATTACCACTCTTACGCCATCGGTATCGAGGAGATCTCGCGGGGCTCGGGCGGGCTCGGAACCATCGTCGCGGCCCACACCTCACTGGCTGGCAACATGGTCTACGAGTTCGGTGACCAGGCCCAGAAAGAGGAGTATCTCACGCCGCTCGCAGAAGGGACGGATATCGGCGCGTTCGCACTCTCGGAGGCCGGCGCGGGCAGCGACGTGCCCGCGATGACCACGAAGGCGGAGAAACGCGAGGCGGGTACCGCCTCGGAACGGAGCGGCGGAGCCGCGGAGAAGGACGGCGACGAGTACGTCATCGACGGCGGGAAACTCTGGACCTCGAACGGCTCGGTCGCGGACACGGTCATCGTGTTCGCGAAAACCGACCCGGAGGCGGGCAACAAGGGGATCAGCTCCTTCGTGGTTCGCCCCGAGGAGGATGACGGCTTCATCGTCGAGGGCACGGAGCACAAGCTGGGAGACAAAGGCTGTCCAACTGCCGAGCTCCGCTTCGACGACCTGCGTCTCCCCGCAGCCCGCCGCCTCGGCGACGAGGGCGAAGGGTTCGTCCAGTCGCTGAAGACGCTCAACGGCGGCCGAATCTCCATCGCTGCAAGAGGTGTCGGCATCGCCCGGGCGGCCAAGGAGGAGGCTGTGGACTACGCCACGGACCGGGAGCAGTTCGACCAGCAGATTGCGGAGTTCCAGGCCATCCAGCACAAGCTTGCAGATATGGACACGAAGATCCAGACTGCGAAGCTGCTGATGCACAAGGCCGCCGACCTGAAGATGGCCGGCGACGACTACATCAAGCAGGCCGCACAGGCGAAACTCCACGCCAGCGAGGTGTCCCGGGAGGTGGCCAACGAGGCCATCCAGGTCCACGGCGGCTACGGCTACACGAAGGATTTCCCCGTCGAGCGCTACTACCGCGACGCCAAACTCAACGAGATCTACGAGGGGACCAGCGAGGTGCTTCGGAACACCATCGCCCAGCGGATGTTGTAGGCGCCCCCGACAACGTCGCTCTGTTCTCGGTTCGGCGGGATGGACCCCGTCTCATAGTGATTACGGCGAATAGTGTCATCGACGGTGTCGAACGCCGCCGGTTCAGGGGCTCCCATCACCGACACGGATGGTCACGGCGGGACAGACTCGCAGTAATCACTATCAGTCCTCTGTGCGGATCTCCCGTACCTTCTCGATGTTCCAGCTGTCGCCTTTCTCGTCTGCGGGCGTCTCCAGGACCATGGGTTTCTCGCGAAACGCCTGGTGGGTGAGGAACTGACGGAAGCCCGCCTCTCCGATTTCACCCTCCCCGATATGCTCGTGTTCGTCTTTCTCGGAGCCGAGCGGATGTTTCGAATCGTTGAGATGCAGGTAGTGGACGTTCTCGATGCCGACGGTCGAATCGACTTCCTCGACGAGTTCGGCCATCGCTGCTTCGGCGGTGAAGTCGTAGCCAGCGGCGAAGAGGTGGCAGGTGTCGAGGCAAATACCGAGCTCGTCGTACCCGTTGGTCGACGTTTCGACCATCTCGGCGAGTTGCTCGAGGCGCTTGCCGACGGTGGTTCCCTTTCCTGCCGTGTTCTCCAACAGGAGGGTTACGTCGCCCGGCACGTCGACCTTCGACAGCCGCTCACCGACGTTCTCGACCCCGGCTTCCTCGCCGGCACCCGTGTGCGCGCCGGGGTGGAACACGTAGTACGGAATGCCGAGTGTTGCCGCCGTGTCGAGTTCGGCCTGCACGCAGTCGAGAGAGTTCTCCGCGAGGTCATCCTTCGGTGTGGCCAAATTGATGAGATACGTGCCGTGGACGATCCACGGGCCGACGTCCCGCTCGTCGGCGGCGTCGCGAAACGCCTGTGCCGCTGTCTCGTCGACCTCGCTGACAGCCCAGCCGCGGGGAGACCCGACGAAGACCTGCCCACAGTTCCCGCCCAGCTCCACCTCACGTTCGACGGCTGCTTCGAAGCCATCCGAGATAGAGACGTGTGCACCGACTCTGAGCATATCTGAATGTTGTGAGGTTGCCAGTTAACGGTTTGTGGGTCTCCCGGTGACCGGGGGCGGATCCACCAGTCGGTCGCTCCGGTCCTGTCTGTTCCACCTTCGGCTACTGGACTACCACCGCACGGGACCTGGCGAGACCGGGTACGGAGCTGAGCGAGGCCACTGGACCGGTATGGAGCACCTTCCGGCTCAAGAACCCGGTTCTCGAGCCAGCATGGACAATCGGGACGTTCACCGCGCCCGCCCGACTGGTCGTGGTCGTTATGACGCCACTACTCTCCCTCGGGACGAACGATACTCACCCGTCTTTGCCCCGCCTGCTGTGACCTCTCACAGACAGTTCCTGGTCGGCGCATCGTTCACAGCGTACCAGCCAAAAGCGGCGAGGATCGCACCGATCAAGCCAGCAAGGACGTCTATCGGTTCGAACGCACGCCCGGGAACCCACTTCTGCAGCCGACCGGTTGCCAGGCTGTGGATGGTCGAGGCGCAGACTGCGAGGGCCGCAGCCTCCCCGTCAGTCCAACGACCAGTGTTGAATGCGGTCGCCAATGACACGGCATAGGCTGCGTGGCCGACGAGATGCAGGAACTTGTCCGGACCCAGCCATTCCCATCCCCGACGGCGTCGGAACGGCGATGGTACGAGCGACGCGAGAACGAGAACGGCCGTGCTAACGGCAACCGCCGTCCACCGAGCGCTGGGAGACCGGTTGCGCATAGGTGTCGGTACGTCTTGGGGCTCTTTGCTATCTGGAGGCTATAGTCGGGTTTCTGTATGTCCTCACAGGGACGCCGACAGTCTGGAACCGATTCAGCGGGGCCGTTCAGCATCTGGACGCGGTACTCCTACTGTTTCGGTAGCGCTGACTACTGTTCCAACACGTTGAGAATAACCGGCAGTTTTCATGCCGGTTCGAACTCAACTCGTTAAAGGACCAATGACTACCCCACAACTGACGAGTCCGGCGTTCGAAAACGGCGGTCCGATCCCGGATAAGTACGGGTACACGGTGGAAAACGTGAACCCACCCCTCGAAATCGACGGTGTACCCGACGAAACCGAGTCAGTAGCCCTGGTGATGGACGACCCGGATGCAGTCGAACCGGCTGGGAAAATCTGGGATCATTGGGTAGTCTGGAACATCGACCCGGCTACCACGACGATTCCAGAGGACTGGGATGCTTCCGGAGCCGTTGAAGGACGAAACGATTACCGTGAACAGGGGTACGGCGGCCCGAACCCGCCGGATCGCGAACACACGTACCGGTTCCGACTCTTCGCACTCGACCAACAGCTCGACCTCAGTCCAGCTTCGACAACTGACCAACTCGAATCCGCGATGGCTGGGTCGATCCTCGCCGAGACGCAGTTCCACGGAGTGTACGCTCCGTGACCTCCTCGCCCACATGGAGACGGTGGAGACTGGCAATCTGCAGTGACCGTCGTTGGGAGTATCGCCGTTGGTCACCCACGGGATACCGATGACCATCGAGCAGCCTTCACGGCGGACGATTCTGGCGTTTTTCGTGATTGCGGGCCTGTCGTTGCTTCTGAATCTCGTCTTCGGGGCGTTCAGAACTGCCCGGCCCGACGGCGGTGAAAGATGGCAAGGAGCCGAATCCGTCCCACTACCCTCACCGAGCGGGGAAAGTGACGTCTCAGTCGAGGAAGCGATCGCGAACCGCCGATCGCGGCGTGCGTACGGTGATGAACCCCTCTCACGGCGTGAAGTCGGACAGCTACTCTGGGCAGCACAGGGTGTCACGGAACGAACGACGGGCTATCGGACGGCGCCGAGCGCCGGGGCGCTATATCCACTCGAGGTATACGTCGTCGTTGGCACCCCCGGTGTGGAGGACCTCGAGAGCGGTGTGTACCGCTACCGACCGGAGAACCACGAACTGGCTCGCGGGAGGACCGGGCGCGTCCAGTCGGAGTTACGGGCTGCTGCACTCGACCAGGAGTACGTCGAAGCGGCTCCCATCGACATCGTCGTGTGTGCCGTCGACGAACGGACGACGCGGAAGTACGGAAAGCGGGGTCGTCAGCGGTACGTTCCGATGGAGGCCGGCCACGCCGGTGAGAACCTCTTCGTGCAGGCCGAGTCCCTCGGACTCGCGACTGTTTCCGTCGGCGCCTTCTCCGACGACCGCGTGCGAGCCGTTCTCGAGGCGCCAGCGAAGCAGCGACCGCTGTACATTTTTCCGGTCGGAACGCGGCAGTCCTGATCGC
>NZ_JAZKRY010000004.1:0-59186 GCF_036626355.1 Halolamina sp.
GTCGACGAACTCGTCCAGGGCCGCCCAGATCCACCGCCCCTCACTGCGGATGTGGGCGACGAAGGGCCGGCCGTACGGGGCGAGCGCTGCTGCCAGTCGCTGCACCTCCGCCGTCGTGGCGTTCACCTGTGGCGAGTAAACGAGTCCCGTGGAGAAGCCAATCGCCCCTGCCTCGAGCGCGTCGTCGACGAGCGACGCCATCTTGGCGAGATCGTCCTCGGTCGGGGCGCGGTCGGCCATGCCGAGCACGTTGAACCGAACGGTCCCATGGCCGACGAGCGTCGCGACGTTCGGGCCGATGCCGTTTGCCACCACGGCGTCGAGGTAGCCGGTGGTGTCGTCCCAGTCCCAGTCCACATCGACGTCGCCGGCGAGTCCCGAGAGATGGCGTGCCCACTCTTCGGCGCCGCCCTCACGATACATCGGCGCCATCGAGAAGCCGTCCTGCCCGAGAATCTCCGTCGTGATGCCCTGTTGAATCTTCGGTGCCAGCGCGGGATCGGCGAACAGTTCGAGATCCGAATGCGAGTGGGTGTCGACGAAGCCGGGACAGACCACGTTCCCGTCGATATCCACCGTCGTCTCCGCGTCCACGTCGGCGTCGCCGCGGACGACGCGCTGGATCCGGCCGTCCGAGACGGCGACGTTCCCGCGGAACCACGGCGCCCCCGTCCCGTCGACGACGCGGGCGTTCTCGAGAAGCAGGTCGACGGTCATCGTGCCCGCTCCGCGTCAGCGGTTGGGTAGAGTCGGACCTGAACCATGGGACGTGCGTGCATACCACTTCTCTCGGGCGTGTCACAGTAAGCCTGCCCCCTCACGTGGCGGGTGAGACGGTGGACGGGTCCCGCTCACAGTCGGTACCACGATCGTTGGTACCCCAGTGCATGTTAGGGGCCCCATTTAACAGAACTGGAGCGAAACGTCAGCCCATGGCAGACGAAACTGTACTTCTCGGTGGGTTCTCCCACGAGACCAACACGTTCGCGAGCGGGACGACAGGCCGTCCCCTGTTCCAGCAACGACGTGAGTACTTCGGCGACGAGATTCCCGAAAAGATGCGGGGCACCAACAGCTGCGAGGGCGGGGCCATCGACGTCGCCGAAAACGAGGGGGTCGACCTCGTCTACTCCGTCACAGCGTCCGCGACGCCGAGCGGTATCGTGGCAGCCGACGCCTACGAGTTCTACACCGAACAGATTCTGACCGGCGTCGAAGAGCACGGCGACGACCTCGACGGCGTGATTCTCTGTCTCCACGGGGCGATGGTGCCCGAAGGGATGGACGACGGGGAAGGGCCGCTGGCGTCGATGGTGCGTGAGGCCGTCGGCCCGGACGTCCCGATCGCGGTGACGCTCGACCTCCACGGCAACATCACCGACGAACTCGTCGAGGCGGCGGATCTCCTCGTCGCCTACGAGGAGTACCCCCACACCGATACCGGTGACACCGGCCGCCGAGCCATGCGATACCTCACCCGAACGATGCGGGACGAACTCGACCCGGAGATGCATATCGAGCGCCCGCCGGTGCTGGCGATGGGGCCGAAACAGAACACCCGCGAGGGCCCGATGGCCGAGGTGATGACCAAAGCCCGCGAGTACGAGGAGCGCGACGACATCGTGAAGGTGAACGTCTTCCCCGGGTTCCACCAGGCAGACGTTCCCTCAGTCGGCTGTTCGGTCCCGGTCGTCGCCACGGACGCCGACGCCGCCACGGAGGTGTCCCGCGAGATGGCCGCCCACATCTGGGAGCGCCGGCACGACTTCATCGGCGACTACCCCGAGCCTGCCGAAGCCGTCGCGACGGCCAGGGAACGTGCACCGGACCTCGAGGAGGACGATGGCCCGATCGTGCTCGCCGACGTCGGCGACAACCCCGGTGGCGGCGGCGCCGCCGACGGCACGACCGTTCTCCGGGAGCTGCTCGACCAGAACCTGACGAACGCGGGCTTCGCCATCATGTGTGACCCGGAGGTCGTCGACCAGTGTATCGAGGCCGGCGTCGGCGAACGGGTCACTGCGACGGTGGGTGGGAAGACGGACGACCTCCACGGTGCCCCCATCGAGGATGTGGACGGCTACGTGACCGCCATCACGGATGGGGAGTTCACCAACACCGGCCCGATGGGGACCGGCAGCGAGAACCACCTCGGCCGGACGGTCCACATGAAATGTGGCTCCGAGGACGGGGTGAGCGTGCTCCTCACCGAGAACCGCCTGCAGCCCCTGGACGCCGAAATCTGGCGCCACGCAGGGATTCAGCCCGAACGACTGGACGTGCTGGTTGTCAAGAGTATGAACCACTTCCGCGCCGACTACGAGCCGATGTCGAGTGAGGTCATCCCGATAAACAGCATCGGGCTCTGTAGCATGGACCCGCGGAACTTCGAGTTCTCGCACCTCCGGCGGCCCAAGTTCCCGCTCGACGAGATGGCCGACGACGAGTACCCGAACTGGGACGGATCGTAGGCCCCGCTCCGCTCCGGTGGGTGTTCGGCTACCTCACCGGGTGGCTTCCTCGTAGGTGTTCCGCAGAACGTAGGCCCCGAACGTCCCGACGATCAGGAGCGTCATCGCCAGTAGGCTGAACAGGAACGTCTCCCGGAGCCCCGAGAGGTAGATCGCTCGCCGGACGAACGGGTCGCTGTACCACCCGACGAGTGCCGGGAACGCGTAGCCGACGAAGCCGACGACGTAGGCGACGATGGAGGCCGCGAACACGGTCAGCAGCCGGTTGAGCATCGATTCGGCGTAGAAGTCGGCGTAGAAGCCGAGGACGAACACACCCGCGAGGGTGTACTTCGGGAGCCCCAGCGACGACACGGGGTAGATGAGCACGTAGGCGACCCAGCAGCCGGTGATTATCCCGATCAGCAGCGTTGCGAGGGCGCTGCCACGCTGCCCGCGAACGGCCCGCTGGAGTGTCGTGGCGGCGGTCCCAGTGCCCGACACGTCAGTCAGCGACCCCCTCGGCGTCGGAGATCTGCTCTTCCTCCTCGAACTCGATACTGCGATGGGGCGCGGATTTCACTTCCGCAGGCACGTCCTCCATCGTCTGGAGCTGTTGCTCGAACTCGGTCATATCCTCCTCCTCGTAGTACGCGTGACAGGCGACTTGGCGCCCTTCGTCGCCGATGCCCCGTAGCAGCGGATCGACGTGGTCACAGATGGCCTCCCGTTCGGGGCACCGGTCCTTGAACCGGCAGCCACTGGGAAGGTTGATTGGATCGGGGATGGAGCCGCGTATCTCCACGTGTTCCCGTTCTCGGAACGGGTCCGGCTCCGGCGCCGCCCCCAGCAGCGCTTTCGCGTACGGATGCACCGGATCCTGGATCACCGTCTCGGTCTCGCCGGACTCGATGATGCGCCCGAGATACATGATGCCGATGCGGTCACACACCTGCCTGAGCAAGGAGAGGTCGTGGCTGATGAAGAGGATCGTCAGCCCCATCTCCTCGTTGAGCCGCTGGAGCAGGTTCAGGACGCCGGCGCGGATGGAGACGTCGAGCATGGAGACGGGCTCGTCAGCGAGCAGGAAATCCGGCTCGAGGACCAGCGCTCGCGCGATGGCGACACGCTGTTTCTCCCCGCCAGAGAGCTGGTGGGGGTAGCTCTCCAGCCACGTCTCGGGTGGGGTCAGCTCTGCGCGTTCGAGTGCCTCGATGACCTTCTTGTAGCGCTCCTCGGGCGTGCCGATGCCGTGGATCTTCAGCGGCTCGACCACCGTATCGTAGACGGTCATTCGCGGGTTCAGACTCTCGAACGGGTCCTGGAAGATGATCTGGACGTCCCGTCGGAACTCCTGGAGCTCCGTTCCCGAGATGTCGGTCACGTCCTCCCCATGGAAGCGGATGGTGCCGTCGGTCGGGTCGATGAGGCGGATGAGCGTCTTCCCGGCGGTGGTCTTCCCACAGCCGGACTCGCCGGCCAGTCCGACGATCTCCCCCTCCGAAATCTGGAGGTCGATGCCGTCGACGGCCTTGACGTGTTCTTCTTTGCCCCGCAGGGTGTCGAGCAGCCCCTGATTGGTTTCGAAGTACTTTTTCAGCCCGTCACACTGCATGATGTACTCCTCGTCGGTATCAGTCATCGCTTCCCTCCGCTCTGGCGGCAGGCCTATCGCCTTGCATTTGGTTCCAGGTCGAGCGTCGCTCTGCCTCGCTCCGCATCGTTTCGATTCGGTCGTGGTGGTAACATGCGGAGTAATGATCCTCAGCTACCTGTTCCAGCGGTGGGTGCGCATCACCGCACCGCTCGGTGGCGAACGGACACCGTTCCTTGAACCGACAGCCAGTCGGCAGCTCCGCGATATCCGGCGGGCTTCCCGGGATGCTGATGAGATCGGACTGGTCCCCCCGGAGCGTCGGGAACGCGTTCTGCATCCCCAGCGTGTAGGGGTTGAACGGGTTCGCGAAGATATCCCGCAGGTTGCCGTACTCCATCAGCTTCCCCGAGTACATCACGCCGAGGCGGTTGCACGTCTCCGCGATGACGCTGATGTCGTGAGAGATGATGATAACCGAGATGTTCAGCTCGTCCCGGAGCTCCTTGAGCCGCTTGAGGATCTGGTCCTGGACGATGACGTCCAGCGCGGTCGTCGGCTCGTCGGCGATGATGAGGTCCGGGTCCAGTGCCAGCGACATCGCGATATACGCTCGCTGCTTCATGCCGCCCGAGAACTGGTGTGGATAGTCGTCGATCCGCTCGGAGTCGAGGCCGACTGTCTCGAACAGCTCGGCGCCGCGCTCGCGCGCTTCGTCGGTCGTCACGTCCCGGTGGGCCTGGATGGCCTCGACGATCTGACTGGAGATCCGGTGAACCGGGTTGAGGGCGTTCATCGCCCCCTGGCTGATGAGCGAGAGATGCTCCCAGCGCAGCGCGTCGAGTTCGCGTTTCTCGAGTTCCGTCATCTCGATGCCGCGGTATTTGATCGACCCTTCGTTCACACGGCCGTTGGACGGGAGTAGCCCGAGCACCGCCTGTGCGACGGTGCTCTTGCCACAGCCGGACTCGCCAACGAGGCCGAATATCTCGTTCTCGTCGACCGAGAAGCTGATGTGATCGACCGCGGTCAGGTCGCCGGCGCTCGTCTCGTACACGACCTCTACGTCGGTCACGTCGAGCAACGGTGCGTCGTCGTCGAAGTCGAAGTCTGCAGTTGCCTGTTTCATTATTTTTCACGGAGCTGCGGGTTGACGACCTCCTCGTAGCCACGACCGACGAGGTACGCCCCCGTCACGACGAGCGTAATCGACAGTCCCGGGGGAACGACCCACCACCACGCCGTACCGAACGCCTGGGTGACGAACGCGCGCTGGAGCATCACGCCCCACGAGGGGATGGTCGGGTCGCCGAATCCGAGGAACGCGATGCTGGCCTGTGCGACGATGGAGTAACCGACCGCGATAGCGGCGTACAGCGCCGACAGCGGGATGACGTTCGGGAGGATGTGGACGCTCATGATGCGGAAGTCACTCGCACCGGCGGCTTTTGCAGCCTCCACATACGGTCGCTCGCGGAGCGTCAACACCTCCGAGCGTATCACCCGTGCCGTCGAGAGCCAGTACAGCAGCGCGATGCCGAGGATGATGTTCCAGACGCTCGCGCCCAGCACCGTCACGAGGACGATGACGAACGGGATGAACGGCAGTCCGTAGAGGACGTCCACGACACGCATGATGATATCGTCGACCCAGCCACCGTAGTAGCCGGCGACCGTGCCGAGGGTCGTCCCGATGACCGCGACCATGAACGCGCCCAGCAGGCCGACGAACATGGCGATGCGCGAGCCCAGCAGAAGCTGTGAGAGCACGTCGTAGGCCGACTCGGTCGTGCCGAGCGGATGCGCGGCCGTCGGCGGCTGGAGCTTTGCCCACGTCCCGTCGGCCATGTAGATGCGCTCGGCCGGTCCGTACGGGACGATGTACGGCGAGATGAGCGCCAGGATGGCATAGAACACGAGGATGACCAGCCCGGCGACCGCCAGCCGCGAGCGCACGAAGATGCGCCCCTGTTCGAGGAAGCTCCGCTTCAGGTTCTGGACGGCCCGGCGCCAGCCGTGTTGGGGCTCCGCGTCCCGGTGACCCACCGGCCGTGCGGTTTCTTCGCTCATCTCAGTTGCCCTCCAATCTGACGCGCGGATCGAGCCACGAGTACGTCAGGTCCGCCACGAAGTTCATCGTGATGACGATCACCGACAGCAGGGTGAACGCCCCCTGTGCCACCGGGTAGTCGCTCCGGAGGGACGCCTTCACCATCTCGCGTCCCAGTCCAGGCCAGGAGTACACCGTCTCGATGAGCACCTGCCCGCCGACGGCGAAGCCGATGGCGATGGCGAACGCCGTCACGACCGGGAGGATGGCGTTCCGCGCCGCATGCCGGAGCAGGATGCGGCGGTCCGTCAGCCCCTTTGCGCGCGCGGTGTCGATGTAGTCCTCCGAGAGCACCTCGAGCAGGTTGTTACGCATCAGGAGCAGCGGGAGCCCCACGTAGAACGTACAGAGCGTGAACACCGGCAACACCAGGTGATAGAGGAAGTCGCCGCTCAAGAACTTCTCCGCGTTCGTGGAGTACGACGCCTGCATACCGCGCATCCCGCCAAGCGGGAAGAGGTCCAGCTGGAACGAGAACAGGTAGAGCACGATCATCCCCGTCCAGAACACCGGGGTCGACCGGATAAGGAGGACGATGACCATGCCGACGCGCTCCTTCGAGGAGCCGCGGAGCCAGCCGAGCTGTGCGCCGAGGTAGGTGCCGACCGTGTAGGAGATGATGAACGCCGTGATCATCAGGCTCATCGTGTTGAGGAATCGGTCGGCGATGAGTGACTGCACCGACTCACCGTAGTAGAACGACTGCCCGAAGTCCAGATGCAGGACGTTCCATATGTAGAGGCCGTACTGCTTCCAGAGCGGTTCGTTGAGACCGTACTGTTCGATGACCGCCTGCCGTGCCGCCTCGTTCATTCGCGGGCTCGTGATGGCCGCCATGGGGCCACCGGGCACCGACCGGAAGAGGAAGAACAGGATGGTGATGACCGTGAACAGGGACACCAACATCAACAGCAAGCGGCGGAGTATGTATCGTTTGTTGACCATGAATCTGAATGGAGTGATTGAAATACTGGAACGGTGGTACTGGGGTGGGCGTTACCTGCCGGTCTTGCCTTCGGGGTAGTAGATGTCCCCGTTATCGTCCCACACGTAGCCGGCGTCTTTCAAGATCTCGGTTGCCTGGGGGACGCCGCCGTCGAAGGAGGTGGCGTCCTCGTTGTGCCAGAACGTCATCGAGGGGTTGATCGGCGAGTGCGCCTCCTGCCCGAAGCCGTCGTACAGCTCGTTGATGATCACCGGCTGGATGTCCCTGACGACGGCGTTCACCGCCTGCCGCACCGCGACGTCGTCGCCCGGCGGGCGCTGGGTGTTGTGCCAGGTCGCCTGCCGCCCGTCGCCGAGAGACTCGACGTGGGTCAGGTGGTCCTGCTCGGCGGCCGTGTCCTTGAGGAGCTGGAGGTCGCCGAACCAGTAGTCGAGCTGGTCGTAGTCGCCGTTTATCATCGCCTGCATCTCGGCGTCACGCGTCGACAGCGGTCGCTGGATCCGCTTGTCGATGTTCGGCGCGGCGAACGGGTGGTCCTTGAAGGCCGGCAGCTCGAAGCGCGACCCCTGGTCCCACTCGCCCCACTGGAACGGACCCGAGCCGATGATCGGCTGGTCGTTGCTGATGTTGATCTGCCACGGCTGGTCCGTGCCGCCGTTGTCTTCGATGAGCTGGGTCCAGTAGTGCTCGGGAAGGATGGGCGTCGTCGCGGCCGTGATGAGGATGAACGGGACGTACGGGTCCTGCAGGTTGAAGGTCAACGAAAGCTCCCCGGTCGTCTCGACGCTTTCGACAATCTGGACGACGCTGTTGAGGTACGCCGGCGGCTCCGTCTCGAGGATGAGGTCGTACGAGAACTTCACGTCCTGGGCGGTGACGTCCTCGCCGTCGTGGAACTTCATCCCCTCTTCCAGTGTGAAGTCGATCGTCGTCTCGTCCTGCCACTCCCAGTCCTTCGCAGCCCACGCCGCGGGCTGAAGGTCCGGGTCCGGCCGGACGAGGAAGTCGTGCATGAAACTCCCCGGCACGTAGTTCCGGCTGGGACCGACCCCGTTGGCGTGCAGAATGTTGAGCTGGTCGCTGGGGTCCCAGTTGTTCGTGACGATGGTCTTCCCTTCGTCGTTCAGGGGTTCGACCTGCGTGTAATGCCAGATGTTACGGATGCCCGTGCCGGCATTGACCATCGTCTCCTCGTCGAACCGCTCGGTGTTCATCGCGAACGTGTTCAGGTTGTACAGGTACTGTTGTTCGGGGCGCTCCTCGCCGACGATGTCCTGGATCTCCTTAACCTGTTCCTGCCGAGTGTCCGGGTCCTGCTCCACGCGCTGTGCCATCGCCAGCTCGTTCACCCGCTCGTTGTTGTACCCCCCGTAGTTGGTCGAGCCGTCCTTGTGGAAGCGGTCGACGACGACGCTGTCGGGCTCGCCGTTGTTCGCGGTCCAGTTGTACGTGACCATGTCGAAGTCACCGCTGCTCTCGCGCTCGGTGACCACGGTGAACTCGATGGGCTGGGTCTCGGCGGGGATACCGAGGTCCTCGCGGAGCCGCTTGTCGACCAGCCGGTTGGCCTGGTAGCGGGCGGCGTAGTACCGCTCTGTGTTGCTCACGTGTTCCATCGTGTCCATCTTCCGCTCCTCGGGCAGGTCGCTCTCGACATTCTTCTCGGCGGTGGCTGTTGTGCCTTCCCCGCCGCCTCCGCCGCCGCCGCCACCTTCACCGTCGCCAGTTTCGCTGGAACAACCCGCGATGCTTACGCCACCGATTGCGGCGCCCGTGGCGCCCATCTTTCGCATGAACTCGCGCCTGTTGTCGTGAGACATGCCCTCATACAACAAACCTCGTCACTTATATCCACGGCCTATCATAGTAGGGCCCTCCGACTGGAGGCCGAGGCGTCGGTGGTCACCGGAGGTACGCGTCGAGAATCATCATGTTCCTGTCCAACCCTCTCATGGTGTCGTTGTGCGCCTCGAGCGCCTCGTGGGCGCGCTCGAAATCCGGTTCCGGGTCGGCGTCGACGGCCTCCGGGCCCGCCCGCTCCAGCGCGTCGAGATTCAGCTCCACGGTGTCGAGTGCGGCCGTCATGGCGTCGTGGAACTCCCGGAGGTGGTCGTTGTGTGTCCGGAGCTTCTCGATCGTCGCCTCGCGGTGGCGCACGGCCTGGTCGACCGACAGGAACTCCGTATTCGCGACGAGCTCCTCGATGTTCTCCTCCTCGTACTCCAGTTGCTCGTCGAGCGCCTCGAGGGCCTCCCGCTCCTCCGCCAGCGCCTCGCGCGTCGCCTCGAACGCCTCGGACTCGGCCGCCTCGTAAGCGTCGAACTCCTGCCGGAACGCCTCCTGGCGCTCCTCGTCGTTATCGCCGACTCGTTCGGCCGCATCGATGATCTCTTCCAGTCCCATGGTACGTCTCTCGTGCACCTCCCCAATCAACCTTGGCTCGCAGGCGAATCTTTATGTTCCACTGTCGGGTACCCATTACAGTGCGCGTTCGACGCCGAGAAACCCCGTTCCCGAACCGACGCCCGCGTCGGCCGTTGGCCCGCCGAACGTCGGCCCCGGCACCGTCGACGGAACCGTACTGACTCCGCCGTGCTCTCCAACAACTCCGACCCCACGGCCGACAGTGACGGTCCCGACCGAACGGGGACCCTCGCCTATGACTATCACGTCACCGTAGTCGGGTACGTCAACGCTGAGCCGTCCGGGGGCGTGACGGGAGGGGTCCGGTGAGCCCCAGTCGTCGGACCGTCACGGTGTCGCTCGTTGTGCTGACGCTCCTCTCGGTCGGGGTCGTCGCCGAGGCCGAGCGCAACTACGCGAACGTCATCACTTTCGAGGAGTCGACCGCGTCGGTCGCCGACGCCGAGTTTGACGACGGCGTCGTGGTGACGGTCCGGGTCCACAACTCCATGAACCGCCCGATTCGCGTCCAGTACGTCCACGTTGACCTGTCCCACGAGGACGGGCGCGGCTCGGCGAGCACCCCGTACCAGGGGTTCAACTCGATCTCCCCGGGAACCGGGACGGTGAAGGGCTACGTGCCGGCGCGGCTCATCAGCGGGAACCTCTCACAGGGGGACGCCGTCACCGTGACAGGCACCGTCACCGTGCGGGTGTACAACGACTACCGCCTCGAAATTCCGATCGAGCAGCGGGAGGTGACGCTGTGACCGATCCGGACGACGGACGGGAGGAGTACGCCGACGTGAGCCTGCCGGGCGCGGACGAGCTAGACGAGGTGGACGAGGACGACGAGGAGTGGGACCCGCCGCCGACAATGCGGGAGCCGCTGTTCCGCGACCGCATCCGCGACCGGCTCGGGCTCACCGAGGTACAGTGGTTCGTCCTCGAGACGTTCCTGCTGGTCGCCCCGTACCCCGTGTTCGTTGTCGTCTACCTGCGGTTCAGCGTCAACGAGACGCTGTTTCTGATCGTCACGCTGGTCTACTCGCTGGTCGCGATGTACGTGGGTCTGCTCTCCTGAGTCACCCACACTCCGACAGCGCGGTGATCACACGCCGGTTCGCGGCGCGTCGGTCGCGGTCGACGCCCGTTCCGTCTCGGAACTCGGTCGGCGTCCCCCGCGTCCGTCAGTCGTACCCGGGGTGGTACTCTCCGTGGAACTCCTCGTAGCCGAGGTAGTCGTCGATCTGGTCGGGGAGGCTGGCGGTGTACTCCTCGACGCGGTCGATCACCTCCTGGTCGACCTCCAAGTCGAGGCCCTCGTAGAACGCCGACTCGACGCCGAGGTTCCGGTAGACGAGGTAGTAGAGGTAGTACTCGTTCAGGTCCGTCCCGGTGCGGGTGTGGCGGTAGACGTCCTTCCATCCGGCGAATCCCAGCTCCTGGTACGAGCGGTGGTGCTCGAGCTCCCCGGGGTTGACCGAGCGGGCGTCCTCCCAGAACTGCGTCGAGCCGGAGTTGTGCTTGTAGTAGACGCTGACGAAGTCGTACACCTCCTCCCAGGTCGCCATCGCGGACTGGTTGAACATCCGGCGCACGCCCTCGTGGTTCACTCGCGCGTGCTGGCCGAGCGCCCGCGCGAGCCGGGCGGCGAGGAGACAGCTGGTCGTCAGCGCCGTCGACTGCAGCGGTTCGACGAACCCCAGTGCGTTCCCCGCCGCGACGCAGTTGTTGTACCACGGCTCCGCCAGGACGCCAGAGTCGAAGCGATAGAGCCGGGTGTCGTCCGCCCCGAACTCCTCGTCGCGGGTGTCGACGAACTCCCGGCGTGCGGCCTCATCGGAGATGTGCTCCGAGGAGTAAACGTACCCGAGATCTCGGGCACCGCCCCCGTCGCCGGCGGTGTCGATCTGCCAGAACCAGCCGGCGTCCCCGGTCGTCACCACCGTCGCGGAGACGATCTCCGAGAAGGGGATGTCGACGTTCGTGACGACCGCCGAGTCGACCGGGAGGTCGAATTCGACGAACTCGTTGTCGAGCTCGCCCATGAGCACGCGCTCGAAGCCGGAGGCGTCCACGTACAGGTCAGCCTCGTACGTCGTCTCGTCGCCCGCGACGCGGTCGATGCGGTCGTCGGAGGTCTCGACCGCCGTGATGCGGTCGTCGACGAGGCGGACCCCCCGTTCCCCACAGAGCGTTCGCAGGAACTCGTTGAAGCTCCGGGAGTCGAAGTGATAGGAGGTGCTGGGGAGCGGCCGTCGGATCCCCCTCCCCTCGGCGATGACGGGGGCTTCCCCCGGCGTCTCGGCGAGTTCGGTGTACGTGGTCGCGAAGTTTCCCTCCCGATAGCGGTGGAGCCACTCCTGGAACTCAGCCTCGTGTGTCGGCGTGAGGCGGTTCCGCTCGGCACCGCTCCCGTTTCCCTCCTCCCGAACCACCGGGAGCGGCTGGCCCAGCGGACTGTGGAACGGCCCGGATCCACACCAGTCCTCGAAGTAGACCGTCGCCTTCCACGCCAGCTTTACGTCGGATATCAGGCGGGTGACGTCGATCTCGAGGGAGTCGAGGAGGAAGTCGACGACGTACGAGAGCGTGCTCTTGCCGACCTCCGGGACGGACTCCTCGAAGTCGTCGACGACGACGACGTCGGTCGAGTCGAGCCCCTTCTCGAGAGCCAGGGCCGTCAGTAGCCCCACGTCTCCACCCCCGACGACCGTTACCGAGTCGACCTGTTCGGAGTTACTGCCCATCTCACCCGTCCTGTGCGTGTGTCGCTCTTTAGTCTTTGGCCGAACCGGAGTCGAACCGCGTGTCTCCCGCTGTCGGCGGGCGACACGGTTCGGTTGGCCATCACGTTGGCGGGAGTAGATTATTGTCGAGTCGCCGCGTCGGAGTGGACGATGAGCTACGACCTCGTCTTCCGAAACGCACGAATCGTCGACGGCACGGGCTCGCCGTGGTACCGCGGGGATGTGGCTGTCACCGACGGGAGAATCGCCGCTGTCGGCGATGTTGCCGGCGAGGGGGACACCGAACGATCCCTCGACGGCAGCGTCGTCGCGCCGGGATTCATCGACATCCACACCCATTCTGACTTCACCCTTCCGGCGAACCGCGACGCCCACAGCAAGGTCCGGCAGGGCGTGACCCTCGAGATCGTCGGCAACTGCGGGACGAGCGCGGCGCCACGGTACGGCGAGGCCGCCCGCTCGGTGGACGACTGGTTCGAGGGCCGTGGCCTCGGCGAGGAGGTGGACTCCACCCAGTGGGAGTCGATGACGGGCTATCTCGACTATCTCGACGGTGACGGCCTCTCACTCAACGCCGGCTCGCTCGTGGGGCACGGGAACGTCCGCGCCGCGGTCATCGGCTACGACGACCGCGCCCCGACCGACGACGAACTCGACGAGATGTGTTCGCTGGTCGCCGAAGCGATGGAGGACGGCGCCGTTGGCCTCTCGACCGGGCTGTTCTACCCGCCAGGTTCCTACGCCGACACGGACGAAGTGATCGCACTCGCGGAGACGGCGGCCGAACACGGCGGGTTCTACGCCACCCACATGCGCTCGGAGAGCGACGAACTCATCGAGAGCGTCGAGGAGACCATCGAGGTGGGGCGGCAGGCCGATATCCCCGTCCAGATCTCCCATCACAAGGCTATCGGGCCCGACAACTGGGGGAAAGTGCGGGCCACGCTGCGCCGGATGGAGCTCGTCCGCGAGACGGAGGGCATCGACGTGCAGTGCGACCAGTACCCCTACGTCGCCTCCTCGACCAGTCTTGGCGCGTTGCTCCCCAACTGGGCCCACGACGGCGGCGACGAC
Organism: Halolamina sp.; assembly: GCF_036626355.1. Lineage (GTDB taxonomy): Archaea > Halobacteriota > Halobacteria > Halobacteriales > Haloferacaceae > Halolamina. The sequence continues at coordinate 13,331 of NZ_JAZKRY010000004.1, forward strand.
GCGCTGCTCGACCGGCTCCGGGACGAGCAGGCCAGGGCCAGCATCCGTGAGGAGCTCAAGACCGACCGCAACAGTAGCTGGGACGGCGTGCTCGTCACGGCGGTCCAGAACCCCGAGTTGAAAGCCTACGAGGGCCAGACCATCGCCGAAATCGCCGCCGCTGACGACGGGACCCGAGAGCCTGCGGACATCCTGCTGGACATCGTCCTGGAGGACGAGAACCGCACGATGCACGTCAACTTCGGCATGGACGAGGACGATGTGCGCACGGTGATGCGTCACGACCTGACGATGGTCGGCAGTGACGGTTCCTCGCTCTGCCAGCACGGCCCGCTCGGCGAGGGGGTTCCCCACCCGCGCAACTACGGCACGTTCCCCCGCGTCCTCGGCCACTACGTCCGCGAGGAGGGGGTGCTCTCGCTCGAACGGGCGATCCACAAGATGACGGGGATGCCCGCGGCACGGCTCGGGCTGGATGATCGCGGCGTACTGAAGGCCGACGCCAAGGCCGATATCACGGTGTTCGACCCGGAGATCGTCGAACAGACCGGCGACTTCCTCGACCCGGCGCACTACCCGGCCGGCATCGACCACGTGCTCGTCAACGGCGAGTTCGTCGTGGAAGACGGCGACCACACCGGCGCGCGGCCCGGCGAGGTGCTCGGCACATGAGCGCCCGCGTCACCGCCGTCGAGACGATTCCGGTCTCCGTGCCGGCCGAGGAGTCCTACGAGACGAGCCTCTCCGTCGACACCGGCGGCCAGGGGGCGTACAACCACGTCATCGTCCGGGTCGAGACGGACGCCGGCGTGACCGGCGTCGGCGAGATAGCACCGAGTTCCACGTGGCCCCACGGGCTCACCCAGTCGGCGGTGCTGGCCCTGATCGCCGACCGCATCGCGCCGATCGTCGAGGGGGAGCCGCTCCACCACATCCCGCGACTGGTTGCGGAGGTCGAACGGGCGCTCTCTGGGGAACCGTTCCCGCTCTATGGCGTCGACGTGGCCCTTCACGACGCACTCGGGAAGCTGCGGGATCAGCCGGTATACGACCTGCTCGGCGGCGCGCCCGGCAGCGAGCCGACCGTCGACCTCCACTACTCCATCGGGATCCGTCCGCCCGAAGAGGTACGCGAGCGCGCGGCCGAGGCGGCCGCCGAGGGGTTCACCGCGTTCAAACTCAAGGTCGGCGGGCCGGATTTCGCCGCCGAACGCGAAGCCGTCGCCGCAATCGCGGAGGCGGTGCCGGACGCTCGCATCCGTGTCGACGCGAACCAGGGCTGGACGGCCGCGGAGGCCGTGACTGCGGTCCCGGAACTCGACGAAGCGGCCGATGGGCTGGTGCTGGTCGAACAGCCCGTCCCGTCCGACGACACCGCTGGGCTCCGACGGGTTCGGGAGGCGACCGGCGTTCCCGTGCTGGCCGACGAGGCGTGTTTCTCGCCGCGAGACGTGGCCTCGCTCGCCCGACAGGGCGCCTGTGATATCGTCAACATCAAACTCGCCAAGACCGGGGGGCTGTCCCGTGGCCAGGACGTCGCAACCGTGGCGAGCGCCCACGGCCTCCCCTGCTTCATGGGGAGCATGCTGGAACTCGGCATCGGGACCGCGGCGAACGCCCACTTCGCGGCGTCGTCGCCCGCTGTCGAGTATCCTTCGGGCGTGTTGAACGTCCACGCAGCGTCCACGCTGGTCGAGGAGTGGGCGGCGTGGGAGCCAGACGGCGACAGCTTCACCGTTCCGGACAGTCCGGGGCTGGGTGTGACGCTGGACGAGGATGCTGTCGACCGGTATCGGGTGGATTAGCCCCCACCGACCCGTCTCTGCGGGCGTCGTCGTCCCTCCCATGTGAGGTAGTGAGGTTTTGTGGACCAGTTCATTACGTTCAGTTAGATCATGAACCTTCGAGAGTCGTTCGACGTGCCCGCCCCAGCCATCATCCTGGCGGAGGGGGAGTTCGGCAGGACCGGGGGGAAAACCTCTAACGGGGTCGTCATGCACAGCGAGGTGTTCGACGCCCGTGCGGTCGTCGACTCCACCACAGCCGGGAAGTCGCCGGCTGATGTCCTGCGGCGACCGGACGCTCCGGAGATCCCCATCGTGGAGTCCGTGACCGACGCGCTGGAGACGGCACCAGAGGCGGAGGCGCTCGTCATCGGCGTCGCGCCCGCCGGTGGCGAACTCCCGGAAGCCTGGATCAGCGGCATCGAGGACGCGGTCCGCGCCGGCTGTGACGTGGTGTCGGGCCTCCACACGTTCCTCGGCGACGAGGACCACTGGTCCGAGCTCGCTGCAGCGCACGACGCCCGCATCTTCGACGTGCGCAAGCCGCCCGAGGAGGACGCGCTCCGGGTCGGCGACGGCTCCGTCGACGAGGCCGATGCCGACGTGGTGTTGACCCTCGGCACGGACTGTGCGGTCGGCAAACGCACGACGACGTTCGAACTCTACCAGGCCGCCCAGGCGGCTGGGCTGGACGCCGGCTGGGTGGCGACGGGTCAGACCGGCATCATGGTCGGCGCGCAGGCAGGCGTCGTCATCGACCGGGTGCCCGCCGATTTCACCGCAGGCGTCGTCGAGGACCTGGTGAAATCGGTCGCCGCCGACCACGACCTCGTCTTCGTCGAGGGGCAGGCGTCGCTCACCCACCGGGCGTACTCCGGGGTCACACTCTCGATTCTCCACGGCTCGTGGCCCGACATCGTCGTGCTTGCTGACGAGCCCGAGCGCACGCAGCGAACCCACTTCGAGCAGTTCCTCGTCGACGGCGTCGAGTCGGAGACCGACCTCATCGAGGAGCTTTCCGATGCCGAGGTCGCAGCCATCTCGACGTGGGGGGACCCGGAGGTCGAACGGGAGCGCTACGACCTCCCGGTCGCGAACGTCTACGAGGAGGACGGCCCCGCCGACCTGCTCGTGGCGGTTCGGGAGACACTTGGAGCCAGTGCGCCGAGCAGCACGGCAGGTGGGAGCGAATGAGCCGAATCACCGAGCTCACTGCCGAACCGCTCGACTTGCCGCTGACGGAGCCGTTCGAGATCTCGCTCGGGGTCCAGCACGAGGCGGCGAACGTGCTCGTGACCGTCGAGACCGAATCCGGTGTGACCGGCTACGGCGAGGGCTCGCCCCTGGCGCCCGTCACCGGCGAGACGCGGGAGGCCGCACTCGCGACAGCGCAGGCGGCCGCAGATATCGTCGAGGGGCGCCCCGTCGAGGGGTACCGCGCGCTCGTCGAGGAACTGCGGAGCACGTTCCCCGGGATGGTGTCGGCGACGTTCGCCGTCGAAACGGCGGTGCTCGACGCCTTCTGTCGCGAGAAGGGGATTGCGCTGTCGGAGCTGTTCGGCGGGCCGCCCGAGCCGGTCGAGACGGACATGACCATCCCCATCGTCGGTCCCGAGGACGCGACGCGGCGGGCGACGGCGGCCGCGACGGGGGGCTACGAACACCTGAAGATCAAGACGGGCAACGATGTCACCGAGGACGTGGAGCGCGTCGTCGCTATCCACGAAGCGGCACCGGACGCGGCGCTCAAAATCGACGCCAATCAGGGCTGGACGCCGAAGGAGACCGCCGAGTTCGCCGACGAAATCGCCGAGCGCGGCATCGAACTCGACCTCATCGAACAGCCGGTTGCCGCCGCCGATATCGCCGGTCTCGCGGATACGCGCCGGCGCGTCGACGTCCCCATCGCCGCCGACGAAGCGGTATTCACCCCTGCGGACGCCGTTCGCGTCGTCCGCGAAGAGGCTGCGGACATCATCAACGCCAAACTCGGCAAATCCGGGCCGCTGGCGGTCGCGGAGATCGTCGGCATCGCAAAGGGGGCGAACCTGGACTGCATGGTCGGCTGCATGCTCGAGAGCGCGGTGGGTATCCACACCAGCGCCCACGTTGTCGCCGGGACGGGGGCGTTCTCCTACGTCGACCTCGACGGGAACCGCCTGCTCGCGGAGGACGTCATCGACTCCGGCGAGGGGCCGATGCACGAGATCTCCGGACCGGGCCACGGTGTGACGCCGGAGAACTGGTGAGTTAGGCCCCTTCCCGTTCTTGTCGTCTCCTGCTCTAGCACGCCGCGGGCATTCGAGGAGCGCCCGCCGGCATCGATGGCGGTCGTCGAGGAGGTGACCGGGGCTCATCGGTGACACCGTCACCGTCGAGGGCTAGTCGTTCAGGGAGATGAGCACGTGGCTGGAGCTTCGACAGCTCATCGTCGCCGACCGGGAGATTCAGGGATTCACCCACCTCGGGAGCGACAGCGTCGGCGCCATCGCCGTCATCCCGGGGCTCGTGCTGCTCGCCGTACCGTTCGTTCCGTACGTTCACTCCCGGTACATGCCCCTGTTGAGCGTCCAGTCGTACTCCTGATAGCGTACCGTCGGCCGCTCACCGGGGTGGACGACGGCGTACCGTTCGAGGAAGTCGTAGATGCCAGAGCGCCCGCCGAAGTCACCCCTGTAGTAGAGAAACAGCCGCGAGAGCCATACCACCCCCTCGTCGTCGCGAGAGGCGTTGGATTCGAGGAACCCCTCGGTGGCCCACTCCAGTTCTTCGTCGACGCTCTCGGCGCTGTAAGCCAGGATCGGCGGGCAGCTTTCGGCACCGCAGTTGAGCGCGAAGTGGATGCGTGGGTCGACCGTCGGGAGCCGATGGCTGCGCTCGAACGCGCTCGGGAACGGCCGCGGAAGGTAGCCGAGCCCGTACTTCGACGCCGAGGCGCGCAGAATCCCGTGTTCCACGTCGTCGAGACTGAGCTGTTTCCCGGCGATCCGAAGGCGCTTCCCGCCGAAGAACCGTCGCCTGGAGTCGTAGAGTTCGGGTTTCCGTTCGAGATGGTACTGGGCGTAGGCGTTGTACGTGTTCAGCCAGAACGCTTTCGCCGCCGATACGTCGAGGGCGGCCATGGCCGCTTCCGGAAGTCCCGCCAGCGTCGACCGGAGTCCCGCAGTCCCCGTTCCGCGCTTCACCGCGGCGAGGAACGTCGAAGCGAGCTCCGTGGGATCACGGTCGCTCATCATCCCGAGAAAGCGGCTCCGTGGACAAGTGACATCCTCCTCGCCGTAAACGGCGAGGCTTCCCGTCCCGCAGGTGGGATATTTGCCGGTCTACGGCACAGTCCGTTCTCTCGTGGTGAACGTCCCGCTCTCGCGGTCGAACAGGTATGTCGATGGCTGTGCCACACAGCCGTTACTCCTATCCTCGCCGTGAGGACTCGGAGTTATCTTCTGACGCATATTTTCTGCTCCGTTACAGTCCGCGTTGGCTACCAACTCGCACGACGAGCAGACGTACAAGCCACGTTCGACACGGTTCGATTTCGTGTCGTCACCACAGTTTGAACATGTTTTGGAAGTGTTCCACTCATTCTTCTTCAGTACCTCGACGCCACGCATTTCGCCTTTGTACGCGAGGTACTGGTAAATGCGGTCGAACGCCCACGAGTGCAACTTCTTGTTCCCTGTCATGCCCCAATCGGACTCACGCACGTCTTCAGGCCAACTCACTGCGAGCGTGCCGACACCGCGTTCGACACACTCCGTGATGATGGTGTCCGTGAGGACATGGTAGAAGTGTGTCTCACGGTCAGCGAGTTTCCGACGTGCCCACATCGACTTCTCGGAGGGGCCGTTCTCGCCTTCAGTATCGTACTCTGCACGGGTGAAGTAGTGCTTGTCCTGCTTGAGCGAGTTGCCAGGATACAGGACGTATTCGTCGGGAAACGCGACCGTGGCGAGATTCGTGATGCCGAGGTCGATGCCTGCTGCTTCGTCCCCTGCTGAGTCATTCGTTTTGAGGCTGACTTTGCAGACGAAGTGCAGTTCCCACACGTCGCCGTTCCAGACGGCACGAACGTTCTGCACCTTGTTGACTTCCGAGAGGTCAACGTCCGGCCGGGTCTGGTACTCACAGAGCAGGAAGTCCGAGAAATGTTCTTTCAGATTCGAGCCTTTTGAGAGTCGGAGACGGTCGTTCTCGGAATCGTGTTCGAACCCATCTGTTTTGAACGTGACCGTGCTTCGGGGTCGGGTATCGCCGTGTTTGCGGTAACCGGGTGGGTTCGCCTCTGGGTCTTTCTGTCGCAGGTCGAACCAGGACTGGAAAGCGTCAGAAAGTTCTTCGATGACTTTCTGACTGGATTGTGCGTTCAACTCTTTCCAGCACGACTGGTTTTTCATGTACGCTTTCAGCGTCCCTTCATCTGGGATTTCGCCGGTTTGGTTCCAGATGCGGTCGGCTGTCCAGCGGGCGACGTTCCAGATTTTCGAGGCGGAATCGCCGAGCGAATCGAGACCATCACACACCTGTTTGTGGTTCTGGATGGAACCAACGTAGGTTCGGGTGGCCTCAATCGCCATACATAGCCTATATCAGAGTAATTACTTAATTGTGGGGATTACGGCAGCGTTGAATATCCGGCCTTGCCATCGACGGTGGACTGTGGAGGAAGTGTCGGATTCACTCCCGGCGTAAACGCCGGGATTCTCTCCTCGTTGAAAGATAGCTACGGCGGCAGGGCGCCCGCGCCGCCAATCCACCACCATGCGACGGTCTCCGCGACCGCGAGCGACACCATCGAAAGCACCGCTGGCAACGGCGAGCGCTGGCGGGCCAGGACGAGGCCGCCCCACACCAGAAACGGCACCGGGACGACGTGAGCCAGGACGACCGCGGCCGGGAGGAGTCCGGCGGTCCAGAGCCCGGCAGTGACACCCCCGGCGACGACCGCCAGGAGCACGTACACCCGTCGAATCCGCCTCGGTGACCACCTGACTGCGAGCGTCCGCTTTCCGACTGCGGCGTCAGCCTCGCGGTCGGGCCAGTGAGTGGCGAGGAGGTTACAGCCGACCAGCAGTGTAAACGGCACCACGGCGAGCGCGGCGGCTGGGGTCGGCGACGACACGACCGAAGCGCCGTACAGCGGGAGCAACAACCCACCGAGCGTCGCGTTCACGAGTTCGCCGACCCCGCGGCGAACCAGCGCGACCGGCGGGAGCGAGTAGGCGACCCCGCTGACGAGGATCACCGACAGCAGCCCCATCGCCGTCACGTCGAGTCCGGCCAAGACGGCGCCGGAGGAAGTAACGACCGCCACGACGAGCGTGACGACGAGTGCACGCCCCAGGAACGCCCGCGGGAGTCCAGTCTCGACGAGCGCGCCGCTCCCGCCGGAGAACGGAGTCCGCCCCGTCAGTCGGTCGGTGTCAGCGTCGGCGTACTCGTTGGCGTAGTGAATCGCGACTGTCGTCGGAAGCAGCGTGAGTGCCCCGAGGGTGATCGCTCCGGGAACGACCTCGCCGCCGCTCGTGGCGACGGGCGACCCAGCCCTCGCCATCCCCACACCGAGCAAGTAGAGCAGCAGGACGAGCGCGACCTGACTGGGCCGGGCTGCAGCCCACAGCGCCCACAGCCGTGGTGAACGCGTCCGGGCGGTCCGAGACAGCTCCATCACTGGTCGTATTTCGACTCCCGACCGGTAGACCTGCCGGTTAGCCGGTTCGACTGGCCGAACCGTTTTGCCTGACCGCCCCGTACCGTGAGTATGGCTCGGGATTTCGTTCCGTTCTCGCTGCAAAACGTCGGGGAGGGACCGGACCCGTTCTCGGTGGCGGCGCTCCCCGACGGCGTGGCGTTCGTCGTGCTCTGTTTCCAGCGGGACTACCACTGTACCAACTGTCGGAAACAGGTCCAACAGCTGGCCGAACAGACCGAAGCGTTCCACGAGCGTGACGCCGAGGTGGTCTCAATCGTTCCCGAGCCCGAATCCCGGGTCGCGGCGTGGCAGGAGGAGTACGACCTTCCGTTCCCTCTCCTTGCCGACCCGGACGCGAGGGTCGGCGACGCCTACGACCAACCGGTTCGGTTCGGCTTCCTGGGCGACTGGAGCGATTTCATCGGTCGGATGCCCGCGGTGATCATCCTCGACCGCCGCGGGGCCGAGCCGACGGTCGCCGCGATCCACCGCGGCCGCTCGACGTTCGACCGGCCGAGCATCGAGGAGCTGCTGGCGGATCTGGACCGGCTGCGGAGCGAGCCTCTCTCGGAGCCGGACGCCGCCTAGCAGCCGATGGCACTACAGCAGCCGAACCCGTGCTCCCGGTATGCGACTCGAAATCGACGTTGCAGGTGAACTCGTCCAGGTCGCCGTGTCCCGGGTGGTCAACGCCGGCTACAGCGGCCGGGACGAATCGGCGGTACAGGAACATATCGACGAACTCGTCGCCGATGGCATCGCAGCGCCCGAGCAGGTGCCGGCGACCTACGCGGTGGCGCCGAACAGCCTGCGGGCGGAGCCCGACGCGATACAGGTCGTCGGAAACGACACCGCGGGCGAGGCGGAGTTCGGACTCGTCCTCGCCGGCGGCGAAACGTACGTCGTCGCGGCAAGCGACCAGACCGACCGCGCGCTCGAGCGTGAGAGCGTCCAGAAAGCCAAACAGATCACGCCGAACGTCCTCTCCCGGGAGGCGTGGCGGCTCTCGGACGTGCAACAGCACTGGGACGAGATCGAGCTTCGCGCCTGGACCACCGTCGACGGCGAGCGCCGGCGGTATCAGGAGGACCCGCTCGCTGCGCTCCTGGCGCCAGGGGACATCCTCGACGTGGTGCACGGCCGCTACGGCACGGCGGATGGTGGCGAGGTCGTGCTCTCTGGCACCGTCGCGACCATCGAGGGCGAGGTGCAGCCGGGGTCGCGGTTCGAAGTCGAACTCGTCGACCCGGTTCGTGAGCGCTCGCTCTCGGTCGCGTACGACGTCGAGACGCTGTAGCGCCGAGGCGACTCAGTCCGACCGGTAGGTAATTCCGTCCGGGTGGTAGCCCGTCTCGAACCGCTCGCTCTCCTCGAAGGAGTCGGCGTCGATGACCGACACGTCGTTGGTTTTGTTGTTCGCGACGAACGCCCGCTCACCCGAGGATTCGAAGACGGTCCCGCCGGGCCAGATGCCGACGGGGATGCGCTTGATCTCCCAGGGCTGGCGCTCACCGTCGCGGGTGAACTCAGTGTCGATGACGGAGACGTCGTCGGACTCCCGGTTCGGAACCAGCGCGTAGCGCCCCGCCGGGTCGAAGACGACTCGAATCGGCGTGGTCCCGAGAATCGCCGGGCCGATATCGTCGAACGAGTCCGGGTCGAGCACAGAGAGCCGGCCGTCGTCTTGATTGGCGACCAGAATTTCACCCGTGTCGGGGTCGACGGCGATGCCTTCGGGCCCCTCGCCCACGGGCGGGTCGGCGACGACGCGGCGCTCGTCTGCGTCGACAACCGTGACGGTGTCGCTCCCGATGTTGGCGATGTAGGCGGTCTTCTCGTCGGGCCCGAACGTCACCATGTGGGAATGCTGCTGGTGGGTCGGGAAGGTCGTCAGGAGCTCCTCAGTCTCGATATCGAAGACGAACAGCTGGCTGCTGTAGGTGGCGGCGAGCCAGAGTTCGCCCGCCGACTCCCGGACTGCCAGCCCGTGGGGGAAGTCGAACAGCTCGTGTTCGAAGCGGTCCCGGACCTCTCGACGCTCGTTGTCGAAAAAGAGCAGCGAGTCCCCGAGCGAGCAGGTGACGTAGGCGGTGTCGCCGTCGGGCGAGAGCGTCACCTCGTGCGGGTTAAAGTCGGTTTCGACCCTCGCCAGGCGCTCGCCGGTGTCGGCGTCGATGTAGTCGACGGTGTCTGCGTCCTTGTTGAGGACGATGAGTTCTCCCATACGAGGTGGATTTGTTGGTAGTTGTATGAATGGTTGGGGTAGAGATAGTTGGATGGTGTTTTTGGAACACGTTTGACTTCGGAACCTACGGTGGTAGAGGGGGTACCAACACCGGAGAACTTCCTGTCAGCTGGATCATTCGCTGGCTGGTCAGCTGCTGGTAACAGTGGGACGGAGATCACCAACACCGTGAAAGCCCCTGCCTTCTCCGGTCGGGGCGCTCGCTGCGCGTTTCAGTCACTCGCTTCGCTCGTTCCTTCCAGTGCTTCCGTCGCGCGCCTTCCCGGAGAAGGCAGCCCCTTTCAGTCCCGCCCGACCGCACAATCCTCGGACCTCCCCAGCCGACTCCCGCGGGCTTCGCCCACGGTCGTCCCTCGCACTGCGTCGCGCACAGAGGCGCTCGCGCTTCGCGCCACCGCTGCGCGGATCGGGTTGCAGCGCGCGCTCGTCAACTGCGAACGTGTTGGCAGGTGTAGGGCGCTATGCTGCGCCGGAATTCATGCCTGGTCAGTGTCTTTCCTGGTGTTGTTGAGCTTGGTGTTGTCCCTCGATCAGGAGGTCAATGAAGAACTTAGCGAGCAGTTTCACCGCAGTACTCCTACCGAACCTTCCCCCGCGCCTGCACCTCCCACAACTCCTCGACCCGACCGTCCCGCACACCGACAATCAGGTCGTGGAGATTGATCGTCGTACAGACGTGTGGGACGATGAACTCCAACCGGTCGCCGACCTCGAACGGGTCCTCGGCGTCGCTCGTGTCGATCCAGCCGTGCTCCTCGCTGGCGTTGACGTACTCGATATCGTCGCGGTTCTTCGGAACCGGCATCTCGGGCTTGTCCAGCGAGAACGTCTTGCTGCCGCCGTCGACGACCAGTCGGTCGTCCTCGGGCACCGAAATCACCGTCGTCACCACCGTTGCTGTGCAGTCCTCCTTGCTGACCTCCCAGGGCCGGAGGTAGAGTTCGCCCACGTCGTTGAACGGGTACATCCCCGGGTTGATCTCGGTCACCACCGGGTGCTCGGCGCTGTAGCGTGAGGTGGCGGTGCCCCCGACTTTTACCTCCTCGACTGGGACCCCCGCGGCTTCGATGGCGGCCGCCACCTCCGCTGCAAGCTCCATCGCGTCCCAGCAGTTCTCCTCGAACTCCTCCTCCGTCGAGGACATCGATTTAACGTGGGAGTCGTAGGCCAGAATCCCGTCGAACGCGAGGTTCTCGGCGCGCTGGACGTGGCGGGCCAACGCGACGGCGTTGTTCGGGTCGACGCCGGTGCGGTGTAGCCCCATGTCGATCTCCAGGATCGCGTGGAGCGTCCGGTCGTGCGTTTGGGCAGCCGCCTGCAGCATCTCGATCGTCGCTGCCGAGTCCACGGTCGTCGCCAGCGCGTCCAGCTTCCCGTCGAGCCAGCAGAGCCGGTCAAGCTTCCCCTCGCCGACCACCTGGTAGGAGAGGTAGATGTCGTCGATGCCGTTGCGGGCCATCGTCTCGACCTCGCCGAGGGTCTGACAGCAGATGCCGTGACCGCCGGTGAGCTCGACTTCGCGCGCGGCCAGCTCCGCGTTCTTGTGGGTTTTGACGTGCGAGCGCAGCGCCACGTCGTGTTCGTCGGCGACGGCGGCGTACTCCTCGATATTTCGCTCCATCGCGTCGATGTCCGCGAGTAGCGTGGGCGTCTCCAGCTCCCCGACCGGCTCGTAGAGCGACGGCCCCATCTCGTCTGTGGTCCAACTTGTCATTGGGTACTGTGGCGGCCGAGGAGCGCTTAAACGCCAGGGTCCCGGGGAACCCGCCCCGGCGCGGCGGGGCTCCGGTCGCCCGATTCCTGCCGGAGCGAACGTAACACGGATAATGCCGGCCCTGCAGAGTGGGGTATGGACCCACTCGTCACGTCGCTCACGGTGCCGCTCCGGTTCGTCGTCGGCTTGGTCGCCGCGGGTATCGCGACACTCGTGATGGATCTCGTCATGCCCCGGTTCACCGACGGCGAACTCCCACCGTACGTTGCCGCGGGCGTGCTTACGAGCAGACGCCCAACCGATGCGCCGAGCGGCGTCGCCGACGCGGTACACTACACTGCGGGGCTGCTGACCGGGCCGCTGTTCGTCTGGCTGACGCTGCTGTTCGAGGGACTGCTGAGCGGCGCCACTCTCGTCGCGACGGTGCTTGCCACGCTGTTGCTCTACGGCCTGATGGTTGGTTTCTTCCTGGTCGTCGTTCTGCCGCGCTCGCGCGTCGCCGACCTCCGCGTGCCGCGCATTCGCCGTGCCTGGAGTATCTCGGCGGCGGCGTACGTGCTCGTGCTCGTCCTGCTGGTCAGTGGGGCGACCACGGTGCTGTAGTCGGGGACGGTACTCTCGGAAACACCGGCAACCCGCGTGGCCGGTCCGAACTGTTAGGCAGCACGGCTGTGTGACTGTCCCACATGAGTCATTGGCTCGCGGAGACGTTGACGAGCGACGCCGGCCCGTCGCTCCACGAGGAACTGGTCGATATCGGCAACCGGCTCGCCGGCAGCGAGGGAGAGCGAGCGGGCGCGGAGGCGGTCCGGGACGCGCTGGACGCCGTCGGCGCCCGCAACGCCCGGTTGGAGGAGTACGACATCCAGGGCTGGACGCGTGGCACATGCGAGGTTACTGCCGGCGACGAGTCCTTCGGCGGCTTCGCGCTCCCGCGCGGGCCCGACAGTGAGGTGACCGCGGAGCTGGTCGACCTCGGCTACGGGCTCCCCGCGGATTTCGAGGACGCCGATATTGACGGGAAGGTGGTCGTCGTCGACACCGACGTTCCTGACTACCACGACCGGTTCATCCACCGGCGCGAGAAGTACTACTACGCCGTCGAAGGCGGTGCCGAGGCGTTCCTCTTCCGGAACCACGTTCCCGGCCAGCTCCCGCCGACGGGGAGCGTCGGCTCCGAAGCGGCACCCATCGGCGACATCCCCGCCGTCGGCGTGAGCAAGGAGGACGGTGCTCGGCTCTCTCGACTGTTCGAAGGCGACGAGGTGACCGTTCGAGTGGACTGTGACATCCACGACGCGACCAGTCAGAACGTCCACGCGGCGCTCGGCCCCGACACGGAGGAGGCGGTGCTCGTCACCAGCCACGTCGACAGCCACGACATCGCCGAGGGTGCGTTGGACAACGGCGCCGGAACCGCCGTGCTGGTCCAGACCGCCGTCGCGCTCGCAGCCCGCGAGGACGAACTGGAAACGGCGGTCCGCTTCGTCGCGTTCGGCAGCGAGGAAGTGGGGCTCGTCGGCTCGACGCAGCTTGCAAAGACCATCGATCTCGACTCGGTAAAGGCCGTACTCAACAACGACGGCTCGGGCCGTGAGCGTGACCTGCGGATGGTGACCAACCGCTTCGACGAACTCGGCGCCGCGGCCGACCGGACGAGCGAGCGCCTCGACGCACCGGTGGATACGGTGCCGCGGCTGAGCGCCCACAGCGACCACTGGCCGTTCGTCCAGCGCGGTGTCCCGGGGGTGCAGCTTCGGAGCATCACCGGCAACGACGGCCGTGGCTGGGGGCACACCGAAGCCGACACGTACGACAAGGTCGACACACGGGATATCCGGAGCCACGCGATGCTGGTCGCAGATATGGCGGTCGACCTTGCTCGCGAGGAGATTGCCGTCGAACAGCAACCACCCGAAGAGATCGCGCGGGCGCTCGAAGACGAGAACAAGGCGGAAGGAATGAAGATCATCGGCGACTGGCCGTTCTGAACGGCCGCCGCCGTCGTCCTGTGGGTGCTGCTGAGGTGAGGCAGGCGACCTACCGGAGCATCCGCGAACACGAGCCACACAGGTTCTCCTCTTTGACGTCCACTTCGCGGACAGTCGGCGAGAACGACATCACGCATTTGCTGTTGTCGCAGTGTTCCAGCCCGAAGTTGTGACCCATCTCGTGGACCACTTCCTTCCGGATACGGTCGGCGAACACCTCCGAGGTTGGTTTGGTGGAGATGCCGCCGTCCGAGGACGTGTTGAGCCGGTGCGTGGAGATGACCGACCCCTTCCCGTTGAGATAGGCGAGCCCGAACACGTAGTTGCGCTGGCGGTAGTAGAGGTCCTCCGTCGTGATGGCGATGTTCTTGTCGCCCTCCCCCGTCTGGCTTGCGACTTCGATGAACTGCTCGGCGCGGTACTGGTCGCGCCCGCGGTCGAGCGCGCCGGCCGGAATCGGCTGTTCGTCCTTGACGCCGACTTCGCAGTCGTACACGGAACGTAGCGCCTCCGACGCCTCACGCTTTGCCTGGCTCGGGACCCCTCCCACAGGAACGATGTCGACGAGCATACCAACTTCTACACCCAGAGAAGACATAAACCCTCGCCCATGACCCGACCGACCGACCGTCTCCTCGTCAGACGATTGTCCGATTCCGACAGCCTGCTCGAGGTCGGTATCGGCGACCGTCCCGGCGTCGCCGCCGGACTCGTTCGAGCGGGTGCGGACGTACGCACAACGGACGTTCACCCGGTCGAGATCCCCGAGGGCGTCCGGTTCCGCCTCGAGGACGTAACCGCTGTCGACACCATCGAACCGTTCCACCAGGTGGAGACGGTGTACGCGCTCAACTGCCCGCCGGAGCTCCACCAGCCGATTCGGGAGCTTGCCGAACGGGTTGACGCGACGTTCTGTTTCACGACGCTCGGCCTCGATCAGCCCGAAATCCCGGTCGACCGGGAGACGCTCCTGGCCGAGCACGACCCCACCGCCGGAACGGTTCGGGTCACGCTCTACGTTGCGAAGCTGGATGCGCCGACAGGCCGCGGGCCCCCGTAGGGCTCACTGATACTGCCGGACAGAAGTCAGTACAGACTCGCTCACCAGTCTCTGGCTCTCACACGAGCTGACGGCCGACTCACGGCGAGCGATGGTTGTATCGTTCTGTCCGGCAGTATGAGTCGGAAACGCCTTCCCGGACCGGTGCCCAGGCCGCACCATGCAGGCAGACGCTGTCGTACTCGACGTGGATGGAGTGCTGGTCGACGTGGCCGACTCCTACCGCCGGGCGATTCTCGAAACCGTCAAGCGGCGTCACGGGACAACCATCGAGCGCGCGACGATCCAGCGGTTCAAGGATGCGGGCGGGTTCAACAACGACTGGGAGCTCACCGACGCGGCAGTGCTGTTCGTCCTCGCCCAGCAGGCGGGCTACGACGGCGACGTCGACGAACGTCGCTCGGCTGCCAGTCGGACGCAGTCCAACCTCGCCGCCGAGTTCACTGACGCCATCGCCGCCCACGAGGAGCGCGGGCTCGCCGCGGCCCGCGCCGTCGTCGCCGAGGCCGCCGCCGAGCAGGGATTCGACGCCGACGAGGTCGAGGCGGCGTGGAACCCGGAGGGCGTCCGGGAGACGTTCCAGGCGCTCTATCTCGGCGCGGAGCTCTACCGGGAGATCGAGGGCGCGGAGCCTCCTTTCGAGGCGCCGGGGTACATCCACGACGAACCGGTCATCGTGGAACCTGACACCATCGAGACGCTCCAGTCCCGAGACGACGTTGGGGTGCTCACCGGTCGCCCGGCGGCCGAGGCCGAAATCGCGCTCGAGCGGGCCGGGCTCTCAGTTCCCGAGGCGCACTGTTTCACGATGGACGACTGGGAGGAGGGCAAGCCTCACCCGAATGCGCTGACGACGCTCGCCGCGCGCTTCGACGCCGAGACGACGGTGTTCGTCGGCGACACGCTCGACGACGTTCGGACTGCAGTCAACGCCGCCGAGGCGGACCCGGACCGGACGTACCACGGTGTCGGCGTGCTCACCGGCGGACTCTCCGGTGAGTCTGGCCGCAGGAAGTACGAGGCAGCCGGCGCCGCGACGGTGATGGACTCGGTGAACGATCTGCCCGACCTGCTGGAGTAAGGGGTCATCAGGCTTTCCGCTCACACAACGCTTACCATCGAACCGACCCGAGCTACAGCTATGGATATCGCGTTACTTGGCGGCACTGGCGACATCGGCGAGGGGTTGGCACTGCGTTTCGCCTACCATACGAACCACGAGGTGCTCATCGGCTCCCGCGACCCCGAGCGCGCCGAGGGGAAAGCAAGGGAGTACGAGACGGAACTGGACTCACGCGGCGTCGACACGATGATCGAGGGCGGGTCGAACGAGGCCGTGGCTGCGGCCGCCGACGTGGTTGTACTGGCAGTGCCGCCATACTACGTGGCCGACACCATCGAGACCGTCGCCGCCGCGCTCGACGAGGGCGACATTCTCGTCTCGCCCGCCACGGGAATGGACCGCGACGATGCCGGTTTCCACTACCACCCGCCACCTGCCGGGAGCGTCACCCGCCACGCGGCCAACGCCGCGCCGGAGGGGATTCCACTTGTCGGCGCGTACCACAACCTCGCTGCGGGGCGACTCGCGAACCTCGACGCCGACCTGGGCATCGACACGTTCGTCCTCGGCGACGACGAGGACGCGAAAGACGTCGTCACCTGGCTCACCGAGGATATCGAGGGGCTGCGCGTGCTCGACGCCGGCTCCATCGCCAACGCCGCCGAGGTGGAGTCGCTGACGCCGCTGCTGATCAACGTTGCGGCGAACAACGAGGGGCTGCACGAACTCGGCCTCGAGCTGAAGTAGGGATCTCCGGCCCGTCCGGGGGACGGCGAAAACCCAGAAACGCCACCGTCCACAGGAACCGGAGTCAGCCTATTGCTGGTTTCGTCGGAGAAGCCGGTCGAGCCACTCGGACATCGAGGGTCCCCGCCGACCCATTCATAGTGAGTACTGCGAGTCTGTCCCGCCGTGACCATCCGTGTCGGTGATGGGAGCCCCTGAACCGGCGTCTTTCGACACCGTCGACGAACCTATTCGCCGTAATCACTATCAGAACCGGGATTCGAGTTCGGAGCGCAGCGCCTCGGGCTCCATCCCCTTCATCGAGAACAGCACGAGCAGGTGATAGAGGAAATCCGCGCTCTCGTGGGCCAGCTCCGACCGGTCGTCGTCCTTGGCGGCGAGCAGGATCTCGGTTGCTTCCTCGCCCAGCTTCTCCAGGACGGCGTTCTCGCCCTTCTCGTGGGTGAACAGCGAGGCAGTGTAGCTGTCCTCGGGTAGTTCGCGCTTCCGGGCCTCGATGGTCTCGAACAGCTCCTCGATGACGGCTTCAGCGTCCCGTTCCGTCCCCGTCTCCGGCTCGTCGGCTCCGGTTTCGCTCACTGTAGAGCCTCCACGGTGTCGAAGAAGGCCAGGTCGTGGATTCGGGAGTCCGAGGTGAGTTCGGGGTGGAACGAGGTGCCCACGACGGGGCCCTGTTTGACGGCCACCGGGTCGCCCTCCCATGTGGCGAGTACCTCGACGTCCTCGCCCACCTCGTCGATGAGCGGGGCGCGGATGAAGACGGCCGGGAATGGCTCGTCGAGCCCCTTCACGTCCAGGGGTGCCTCGAAGGAGTCCTTCTGCCGACCGAACGCGTTGCGGTCGACGGTCACGTCGATGAGGTCGAGGTTCTGGACGCGCTCGTCTTTCGCGTCTTCGGCGGCGACGATGAGCCCCGCACACGTCGCCAGCACGGGCTTGCCGGCGTCGACGTGGGCCTGAATCTCCGGGGCGATCCCCTCGGACTGGAGCAGCCGGGAGATGGCCGTCGACTCGCCGCCGGGCATGAGGAGCACGTCACACTCCGGGACGATGCCGGATTGGCGGATTTCTACCACGTCGGCCGTCTCGCCGTGGGCCGCCGCGGCGCGCTCGATGGCGGCGGCGTGTTCGCTCACGTCGCCCTGGACCGCGATGACGCCTGCTTGCATAGCTGGTAATGGGTGCGGGACGCGCAAAAAAGGTCCGTTTGGTAGCGCTTCAGAGCTCTGGACGGGTGAGCGACGATCCCGGTAGTTAGTGTGTGTAACCGGCCTGTTCACGATTCGTAGCTGAAGCTGGTCGCGAAGCCGGCTTCGGCGAGGGCTGCTTCGATGCGCTCGTCCGCGGCGGAGCCGTCGAGATAGAGCGCCCGCCGGTCGCGGCTCTCAGCGAGCGTCTCGGCATCGAGTCCGGTCGCCTCCACCACGTCCCCGACTGACTCGTCCTCGACGACCCGGCTGAGCGCGGATCGGATTTCTCGGAACCTGTCCGGGTCGACGACAAGACGCCCGGTTTCGTCGTCGACTGTGAACCCGGGCGGCGATTGGCCGTCCCAGGGACCGAAGTTCGTCCGCTCGACGTCGAGCACGTCGATGCGCGTGTAGTACGGCCCGCCGAGCCGGCCGACAGAGTCGGCCTTCTCCATGTCGACGACGCCGTCGGTCGTTAGCCGCTCGTCGACGGAGATGTGCTCGACGGCACCGAAGACGACCAGGTTGTCGTGGATCTCCTTCGTGTCGTAGAGCGTGCATTCGAGACAGGCAGCGGCAGCAGCCACGCGGGGGGCATCGACGGTCTTCGCCTCTGCGCGCTCGAGACCGACGAAATCGAACTCGCTCACGTCGTCGAGCGGGGCGCTCGTCGCGTCCATCTGGCTCGCGAGATCTTCGGTGACGAGGTTGACGACGAACTCGCCCGTTTCGACGGCCATCCGGCCGGCGTCCTTCGGCTCACCGTCGTCGGTGCTCCCGGAGAACATAACCACGGGTGGCGAGGTACTGACGACGTTGAAGTAGCTGTAGGGCGCGAGGTTGTCCCGTTCGTCGTCCCGCGTGCTGATCCACCCGATGGGGCGTGGGGAGACGAGCGTCGTGATGATGCGGTGCATCGAGTCCTCGTACGCCGACGGGTCCAGTTCCATGGTCACCCGGTTGGCGTAGACAGGGAAAACGACGTGTCAAGCGGAAATCCTGGGAAACTGATACCCGCGAAATCAGACAGGGACCGTGCCATCACTGGACGGTACCGACTTTCCCACGACGCCCGACCGGCGCTGGCGAGCCGTTTAGACTACATTCAGGAGGATAACCAGCACACCGAACAGCATTCCGAACGCGACCACGCTCTTGGGGTCCATCCGGATCGCGTTGCGGTCCTCGGCGTCGAAGTAGCGAACCAGCCCCGCACTGGACATCAGTCCGCCGCTATCGCTGCTCATAGTCCATCTGAGTTCGTAACGGGTCTAAATCTTCCGGTCGGCGCAGCGGTTGGTCGCACCGTTCGCACCTGTGGGAAACCCTTATGCGCAGGGATAGCCAACTCCCGGGCACATATGAGCGTCCGACTCAAGGACTTCTACGCGGACTGGTGTGGCCCCTGTAAAACGCAGGACCCGATCCTCGACGAGCTGGCGGAGGAGTACGGCGACGTCCAGTTCGAGAAGATCGACGTCGACCAGGACCAGGAGACCGCGAACGAGTACTCGGTTCGCTCGCTGCCCACGCTGGTTATCGAGAACGAGGACGGCGTCGTCGAGCGATTCGTCGGGGTCACCCAGCGCGACCAGATCGAGAAGGCGCTGCAGCAGGCCGGCGCCTGATTTATCACGGACGGTACTCAGTTTTCGGAACGCACCGACCAGCGACGGCTTCGCCCCGCAAGGCAAGGGTTAAACGCTCGCCGGCGAAACCTTCGACCATGGCCAAGTTCGACAAGGCAGCCGAACGCATTCTGGACAAGCAGATCTGCATGCGCTGTAACGCACGCAACCCCATGCGCGCGGACGAATGCCGCAAATGCGGCTACGGGAACCTCCGTCCGAAGGCGAAGGAGCCCCGCTCGGTCTGAACTCCGGCGGTTCGGCAGCTTTTTCGATTCGCTGTCCGGGGAACGTTGCCGATGTCCCCGCATCTACAGCGCGCTCACTCCTGGGGGTATTTCGCCTCCCGCCGCTTCGCCCGCCGGAGCGCACGCTCGATGACGTCCCGGACGCTCTCGTTCTCGGTGGGCTGGAACGGGTCGCCGTGGCCCGCGTAGAGCCCGCCGACTGACTCCGGCAGCCGGTCGAGGAGCGCCTCCAGGCTCTCGATGAGCCGTTCGCGTGACTGCCCTGGGGAGTCGGTCCGCCCGAAGCTCCCGTCGTCGAACGCGCCGTCGTTGTACACCACCACGTCGCCACTGAACAGCGCCGTCTCGGAGCGGAACGAGACGTGGTCGGAGGCGTGGCCCGGCGTGTAGACCACCTCGTACGCGGCGTCGCCGATGGCAACGGTGTCGCCGTCCGCCAGTTCATGGGTCCGGCGAGGGTGTTCGGCGTAGGCGTAGCAGTCGGGATCGAACGCGTCGAGCACGGCGTCGAGTTCGGCGACGTGGTCGCCGTGTTGATGGGTGAGCACCACGCGGTCGATATCGTCGACGTGTCTGTGGATCACGTCGACGACGCCCGACATCGCGCCGGCGTCAACCAGCGTCGGCGTCTCGCCGTCGACCAGATACGCGTTACAGGTGAACCCCTCGGCGTCGGCAGTGACGTTGACCGGTTCCATACCCGGCATTTCATTGGGGGCGGTAAAAACCTCGGTGGGAGCGCCAGCCCTGGCGAGCGCTGGGAGTGTCACGCACCCCAGAGCTATCGGTTCGGATCCGGCGCGACGAGTTCGATCGGATGGGTTGACGGTCGGTCGAGCAGGTCCTCGAGCTGATCGAGACAGGAGGTGCCGCTGGCGACGACCTTTCGCTGTGCGCTGCTCGGGGCGGTGGTCTCCTGTTCCACGCTGTCCAGCTCCCGTACTTCCTCGACCAGTGAGTCTCCGACGGCGGTGCTGAGGTCGTAGTACTCGGACTTGTAGCCGAAGCTTCCCGCCATCCCGCAGCACTCCGCGTCCGTCGTCGCCACGTCGTAACCCAGCCGCTCGAGCACCGTCTCGGTGTACACCTCCAGCCCGAGCGTACGCTGCTGACAGTGGCTGTGGTAGGTGACCCCGGTGGCGCCGTACTGGAGCGCGCTCAGCTCCGCGCCGTTCTCCAGCAGGCCGTAGAGGTACTCCATCACATCGTAGCTGTGCTCCGCGATGCGTTCGGCGCGGTCAGCGTCGAGCAGTTTCTCGTAGTCGCCGCGGAACATCGCCGCGTCCGAGGGCTCGACGACGACGATGTCCCACCCATCCTCGATGTGCGGTTCCAGCGCGTCGGCGGCGTCGCGGGCACGTGCCTCGGCGGTCGTCACCATCCCCTGGGAGAGCGGCGCGCGGCCGCTCTCAGTCACGCCCGCCAGCCGAACGTCCACGCCGAGGGCCTCCAGCGTCCTGACCGCGGCCTTGCCGCGCTCCACGTCGATGTAGTTGGTGTAGGTGTCGGGGAACAGGACGGCGTCGCGGGCCGGCGCGGACTCGGGAACGTACGTCTCGACGGTCGGCGTCCGCTGCTCGAACCAGTCCCGGAAGGTTTCGCGCTGGAACGTCGGGAGCTCCCGGTCCGAGTGGATGCCGAGCCAGCGGTCCATCGCCGCCCGAACGGGCCGGCTATCGGCCAGCCAGTTCGAGACGGGCGCCGTTGCGCTGCCCAGTTTCGCCAGCGTCCCGATGTTGCCGAAGACGCGCTTGCTGGGGTCCATCCCCGGGGACTCCTCGTCGGGAACGAGGCCGTCGACCAGCGTGTCGATGCCGTCGGGCTCGGCGCTGCGGTTGATGCGGTCCCGGACCACCGTGTTGATCCACGGGATGTCGATCTTCACCGGACAGGCGTTCACACACCGCGAGCAGCCCGTACAGAGGTCGTTGAACTCGACTGACTCCGGCGAAATGGAACCGGGGTCGGTCGAAGCCGACGCTCCGCCTTCGATGCCGGCTTCCCAGCCCGTGGCGATGCCGCCGGTGTAGATCTCGCAGCACAACGAATCAAAAAAAAAAAACTGGAAGTTCGCACAGGAGTTGCTGCAGGCGCCACACCGGATGCAGTAGAGCGTCTCCCGCAGGTCCTCGTCCTCCCGCATCTCCATCCGGCCGTTGTCGATGAGCACCAGGTGGAAGTCGCGCTCGCCGTCCTGTTCCGAGAGCGGCACGTCGCTGTCCTCCTGGAAATCCACAGTGGGGGAGTCCGTTGGCGGCGAGAACAGCGAGACGTACTGGGCGATATCCTGCCCGGTCGCGCTCTTGGCGATGAGGTCGACCATCGGGGCGAGTTCCCGGAGCGACGGGATCAGTTTCTCCACGCCGGCGACGGCGACGTGCGTGTCGGGTGTGACTGCGGATTTCCGTGCGTTGCCCTCGTTCGTCACGAGCGCGATGGTGCCGCTCTCGGCGGCGATGAAGTTCGCGCCAGTCATCCCCACGTCGGCCTCGCGGATATGCTCGCCGAGGTAGTCCCGGGCGAACTGGGTCAGTTCCTCGGCGGTTTCCAGGGGCTCCTCGGGCTCGAACTGTTCGTTGAACAGGGCCGCAATCTCCTCGCGGGACTTGTGAATGCCCGGCCCGACGAGGTGGGAGGGGGCCTCGCCGGCGACCTGAATCACGAACTCTCCGAGGTCCGTCTCGTAGACATCGACGCCGTGCTCCGCGAGAGACTCGTTGACCTCGATCTCCTCCGTCGTCATGGATTTGGACTTCACGAGGGTCTCGGCGTTCTCATCCTCACAGACCCCCTCGATGTAGGCGTTCGCGTCAGCGGCGTCGTCGGCGAGGTAGACGTGTCCGCCGTTCGCCTCGACGGCGTCGGTGACCGTCTCGACCAGTTCGGGGATGCGCTCGATAGCGTCCTCTTTGATAAGTCGGGCTTCGTCGCGGAGGTCTTCGTACTCCTCGAACCCGTCCAGTGCCTCGTATCGGCTCTCGTTGAACGTCGTCGTGTTCTCGCGAACCGACTCGCCTTCGGTCTCGAGCAGGTGCCGGATGTGCTCGGCCTTCTCCCGTCGCGTGCTCATCGGTCCGTGAGAACGACGACGTGCACTTCCGTCGGCCCGTGGACGCCCTCGATGGTTTCGCCCATGTCGGCCGTTGCGCTCGCGCCCGTCGCGAGCACCGTGCTGTCCGTGCCGGCGGCGAGTGTCTCGCCGAGGCGGGGGATCGCCGCCGACACGTCCTGTCGGAGGTCACTCATCCGGAGGACGGCAACGTGGCGGGCTGGGTAGAGACTCACTAACTCGTCACCGTCGGGGCGGGACTCGACGAGCACGGTGCCGTGCTCGGCAATCGCACCGCCGACGGGTGTCACCCCGGTGGTCGCCGCCTGGAGCTGGTCGGGCGTCGGGTCAACCTGCACGTCGGTCGCGTCGAGCGAGACACCGTCGTACGGCAGTGGCGTGCCAACGGCTGGAAGGTCGATTACTCCGGCGAGCGCGTCGGCGAACTCCCCGCTGGTCGTTCGCGTCCGGCCGACGGAAAGCGACGCGAGTGACTCCTCGAACGTCGCGAGCGCTGAAGCCATAGACGTATCTGGAGCGTTCTACTCATAAAAGCTGGCTCGAGGGTACCGATAGCATGTGATTCTGCCCCAGGGTTTAAGCCAAGCCAGGGAATACAGTTGAATGTAATGGGCTTCGGGAGCTACGATGAATCCGAGCAGGAGAATCAGCAGCTCGATATGAACGACGGCGACGACGCAGTCGACGCCGACGGCGGGGCCCACGACGGTTCCGTCGAATTCGATAACGGAGCCAGTAACGACGAGCTACTGGATCGGCTTCAAGACATCAAGGACCATTAAGTCCGGAAGTCGCGCGCTCGGCATCGCTTTTTCGGATAGCCGGTCGACGAGCCTCTGTGCTGGGGCGGTTGTCCGTGCCGACCGGGTCGTCGACGGGTTCGCCTTCGCTGACTGTACCGTCGGCGGCGCGGACGCGACGGACGCGGTCTGGCGACTCGTCGCCCACCTCGACCGGCCTGACGTCTCAGCCCTGCTGCTTTCGGGCGTCGCGCCCGCCTGGTTCAACCTGCTCGATCTCTCTCGAATCCACGAGGAGACTGGGCTCCCGGTGCTGTCGGTCTCCTTCGAACAAAGCGAGGGGCTCGCCTCTGCCATCCGGGAGCAGTTCGACGGCGAGGCACGCCAGTGGCGGCTCGAACGGTACCAATCGCTCCCCCCACGCGACGCCCTGTCGGTGAACGACCAACAGCTATTCGTCCGCGCGATCGGGGCCGAGACGGACAACTTGGCGTCGAGCGACGAGGATGCCGACGGCGCTCCGTCGCGGCTCGCACCCGACACAGAAGCTGCTCGCATCGTCCGGAGCCACACGCCGGAAGGCGGCCGACCCGAACCGCTCCGGGTAGCTCGACTCGCGGCCCGGGCGGGCCGGGAGTTCGCGCTGAACGACGACGTGTAGAGCGACGCCGATAAGCCATGGCGTGCCGAACTGTCCACTAATGTCCGAGGACGCTCGTGAGTCGGCCGTCGGCTCGATGGCGGCGGCGCTGTCGGTGCGGCGCAACGCGGCCATCGGCGTCGCCGTCGGCCTCCTGTTCGGGGCGGTCGCGTATCTCTTCCGCGTGCTCGAACTCGCCGGCCCGTTCGGCGGAACCCGGCAGTTCCCGGTGCTCGGGGAGTCGGGCTGGTTTCTGGTGCTTTCGTTCGTGCTCGCGAGTTCGACGGCGCTACTGGTCACGTCGCTGCTGACAGTCGTGTCGCTTGCGCGACTCCTGAAAAACACCGAACCGATCGAGTAGCTACTCCTCGAACTCCTGTGGGTCGCCGGCGAGCTCGGAGAGCCGCTCGGCTCCCGCGCGGGTGCCTTTCGCGATGAGCACGTCGCCGGCCTGAAGTGCCGTCCCCGCACCGGGAGAGACCACCCATTCGGTCTCCTCGCCGGGTCGGCGGACCGCGATGACGCGCATCCCCGTTTCGGTCTTGAGCTGCAGGTCGCCGAGGGTCTGCCCCGTGATGTCGGCGTCCCCGGCGACGGTGAGCCGGACGATGACCTCGTCGCTCTCCTCCACGGCGGCGGCGACGACGGGGTGAGCGGTCAGCCCCCGAAGGACCCCTTCGCTGAGTTCCAGCGCGGCGTCACTGATAACCTCCGTCGCCGAGCCGAGATGGACGAGCCCGCGAAGACGCACCGGGTCGTCGACACGGCTTGCAGCCCGGAGCGTCCACGCCTCGAACCGGGATTTCAGCGCGTCCACTTCCGCTTCCAGCTCGGCGACCTCCTCGGCGACCCCCTGGCTGTTGAACAGCACCGAGCCGTAGGCCAGATCGACCGCCAGCTCGGACATGTTCTTCATCAGGATGATGGAGTCGACCGCGCGTTCGAGGTCCTCGATCGGCTGCTCGGGCGGTTCGGGAGGCTCGTAACGCTGGCCGGTCGCCGTCTCGTACACCTCGGCCAGCCCCTCGCTGAACCCTCGGAGGAGGAGCACGTCGTCCGCGTTGATTTCGGTCTCCTCGCCGGGGTGGGTGTTCCACGACTCCTTGCCCGTCGCGCTCGCCCGCCGGATGGCGATGACGCGAACGCCCGTCTCCGTCTCCATGTTGATCGCGCCGAGCGTGCGCCCGACGTACGACGAGTCGGGTCGCACTCGGGCGCGCAGCAGCGACTCAGCCGCGTCCGGGATGGCCGCCCGCATCGCCTCGGGGAGGCCGATATCCTCGAGGATGATCTTCGCGATATCGCCGGCTGCGTTGGCGATCTTCTCGGCAGCGCTGACGACGCCGAGCACCGGCGCCAGCGCCTCGGCGTCCTCGGGGCTACGCGCGGCCATCAGCAGGCTCATCCGGGCTTTCAGCTGGAGCACGTCCATCCGCTCTTCCAGTGCCAGCACCTCCTCGGCCACCTCGTCGCTCCCCGAGAGCACCGCCGAGTACGAGAGGTCGATCAGTAGCTCGGAGGTGTCTTTCATCTCGGACAGCAGCTCCTTGACGCTGACCGGTTCGTACGCCACGTCACCGGGATCCATACTGGCGGATTCAGTTGGGCGGGGGAAAAGGCTGTCCCGTGGCGTCCCGGCCAGAAAAGACGGAACGACAACGCTTTTTTCGTGACCGGCGGAAACGCTATGGCATGGCAGAGGATGTAAAAGAAGGGCTGGAGGGTGTCGTCGTCGCCGAATCCGAGCTTAGCTATATCGACGGCGATATCGGGAAGCTCGTCTACCGGGGCTATGCCATCGAGGAGCTCGCGGAGGACGCGACCTACGAGGAGGTGCTCTATCTGCTCTGGCACGGCTCGCTCCCGACGGCGGGAGAGCTCGACAACTTCACGGCCGCGATGGCCGAGGAGCGCGATATCGACGACTACGTGCTGGAGTCGCTCACCGAGCTCGCCGCCGTCGACGAGACGCCGATGGCGGCGCTTCGCACCGCGGTATCGATGCTCTCGGCCGGCGACGAGGAGCCCGGCGCCGACCCCCAGGATCAGGCCGCCGCCCTCAGGAAAGGCCGGCGAATCACCGCCAAGGTGCCGACGATTCTGGCGGCCTATCAGCGCCTACGCGACGGCGAGGAGCCACTCGAGCCACGTCCGGCGCTGAGCCACTCGGGGAACTTCCTCTACATGCTCACTGGCGAGGAGCCCGACGAGGTCGCCGAGGAGACCCTGGACATGGCGCTGACGCTCCACGCCGACCACGGGCTCAACGCCTCGACGTTCACGTCGATAGTTATCGCCTCCACGCTGTCGGATATGTACGCTGCCGTCACCGGCGGCGTCGGCGCGCTCTCGGGGCCGCTCCACGGCGGCGCCAACCAGGACGTGATGGAGACGCTCATCGAGGTCGACCGCTCGGAGAAGGACCCGGTCGAATGGGCCCAGGACGCGCTCGAGGAGGGCCGCAAGATTCCCGGCTTCGGCCACCGCGTCTACAACGTGAAGGACCCGCGGGCAGTGATTCTCGAGGAGAAATCCCGTGACCTCGGCGATGTGTCCGGCGAGGGGAAATGGTACGAATACGCCAACAAGATCGAGAACTATCTGATCGAGGAGGAGGGATTCGACGAGAAAGGGCTCGCGCCTAACGTCGACTTCTACTCCGGCACGGTCTACTACCAGCTGGGCATCCCCGTCGACATGTTCACCCCCATCTTCGCGATGAGCCGCGTCGGCGGCTGGGTGGCGCACGTGCTCGAACAGACAGAGGACAACCGCATCATGCGGCCGCGCGCGAAATATACCGGCGAGCAGGACGCCGAGTGGGTTCCCATCGACGAGCGGTAGGGGTGCCGTCTGTGCCGCCGCTTTCTGTCTCGCCTGTCAGCGCTGCCAGAACGCCGGCGTGAAGATGACCAGCACCGAGAGCACCTCCAGTCGACCGATCCACATCAGGAACACCATGTAGAGCTTGGCCGGGGTCGAGAACGGCAGGAAGCTGTTCATCGGGCCGACGGGACCGAAGCCGGGGCCGACGTTGCCGAGCGTCGCCGCCGCCACGCTCATCGCCTCGAGCCCCGTCATCGATAGCTCGGCCACCCGCTGCGTGTCGAGATAGAGCAGCACCGTCGAGAGCGCAAACAGCGTGAAAAAGGCCGTCATGAGCACGAACACGTCACGGATGGTGTCGTCGTCGACGCTCTCCTCCTCGAGGCGGATCGGTCTGACTGCTTCCGGGTGGACCGACAGGAACAGCGAGCGGCCGATAGTCCGCTTGACGAGCACCCAGCGAACGATTTTGATGGAACCGGCGGCCGAGCCGGCGGAGCCGCCGAGGAAGAACGCGAACAGCAGGATGGTCTGTGCGGACTCGTCCCAGGTGTTGAAATCCATACTGGCGTACCCCGTCGTGGTCACGATGGCGATAACCTGAAACAGCCCCTGCCGGAGCGAGTTCTCGAGGTTGCCGGGAATCACGTCGAGGGCCGCCGGCGACTCGGCGAGGCCGACGCCGAGGAACAGCACTGCCGAGATGACGGCGCCGATGCCGGTGATGGCGAGCAGATACGCGCGGAACTCGGTGTTCTCCGTGAGCCGGCGTGGGTTGCCCCGGAGCACGTGCCAGAACAGCGCGAAGTTGGTCCCCGCGACGATCATGAACGGCATCATTACCCACTGGATCGCCGGTGCGAACGCCTCCGCACTCCGGGATTGGGGTGAGAACCCGCCGGTGGGGAGCGTCGTGAGCGCGTGGGCAACGGCGTTGTAGAGGTCCATCTCCGGCGCCACGCCGGCCAGATGCAGCCCGTAGTAGACGACCACAGCAAGGAGCGTGAACCCCGCGTAGATGCTCCACAGCGCCCGTGCAGTCTCCTGAATTCGCGGCGTCAGCTTCTCAAGGGAGAGCCCGGGCGCCTCCTCCCGGATCACCTGCGCGCCACCGATGGAGAGCTTGGGGAGGATGGCGACCATCAACACGAGAATCCCCATCCCACCGAGCCACTGGGTGAGCTGTCGCCACATCAGCATCGCGTGGCCGTGGCGCGCCACGGAGATCTCCCCGAGGACTGTGGCCCCCGTCGTCGTGAAGCCGCTCATACTCTCGAAGAGCGCGTTGACGGGGTTCGCGACGGTGCCCGTTCCGGCGACGAGATACGGCACCGTCCCGGCCAGGGGGACGAACAGCCACGCGAGACTCACCAGGAGCAACCCCTCCCGGTTCCCCAGTTCGCCGTCGTGGGCGAGTCGTTCCAGGAGGCTCCCGGCGCCGACCATCACGGTCCCCCCAGCCAGGAACGGGAGCAGGCTCTCCCCGTAGTAGAGCGCCAGAACGAGCGGGAACAGCGTCGTGATGCCGATGTATTTGAGCGTCGTCCCGACGTAGGCCAGGCTCGTCCGGTACGCTACGTACGCGCTCAGGTCACGGACCATTGGCTATCGGGAGCCACTGTTGCCAGACGCATGGTGGTTTCGACACGCTGCGGCGGCGCACGACGACCGCCATGCCCGCCTACTCCCGTCCGCGCGTCACGATGACCAGGCTACTCAGCAGCAGACAGCCGATCAGCCCCGTGAAGGCGATGTCGTAGCTGAGGAACTGGCCGGCTGCGCCGACGTACGTCGACCCCAGCGAGCCGATCCCGATGTAGAGCGAGCGCATGGCGCCGAGGTCCCCGCCCATGCTGTCGCTGGGGAACGAGTCCATCAGGTGCGCCTGCATCACCGGCGGGTAGGCCATCAGCCCGGCCGCGAACACCGCCACGCCGGCCAGGACGACGAGCGAGGTCGACGAGAACACGACCACCGAGAGCGCCGCCGCGGCGACGGCGAGCACCGCCGGTGCGAGCAACCCTCGGGGGACGCGGTCACCCAGCCCGCCAGCGAGCGGTTTCACGATGGCGCCGACGACGAACAGCGCCGCGAAGCCGGCGTTCGCGATGACGCTCGGGAGCCCCTTCGAGAGCAGATACGTCGGGAGAAAGCCGACCGCGGACTGCCAGGTGAACGCGTAGAGCGAGTACGCAAGCAGCAGCCACCGGAGCTGGGGTGCCGCGAGGAACCGCTTGAGCGTCTCCCCGACGGCGAGGTCGACGCGGGAGACATCGTAGCCCTCACGGCTCCAGAGGTGGAGCGAGAGCAGGACGGCGAGGAGCACGAGGACGACGGGGAGGAACGCGTCCCGCCACGTCGCGACGGCGAGCACGACGGTCGCAGCCCCGGCGGCGAGGATGCCACCCACGTCCCCCGAGGCGGTGTGGAGGCCGAACGCTTGCCCGCGGCGCTCGACGAACAGGTCCGAGACGAGTCCCCGTGCCGGGGTCGGATAGAGTCCTGCGCCGAGCCCGACGACGACGGCGCCCGCGAGGAAGGTGAGATACGTCGGTGCGCCCGAGAACGCGAGAAACCCCGCCGAAATGAGCGCGAGCCCGCCGACAAGTAACGTCGTCCGGGAGAGCTGGTCGGAGAGCCGGCCGCTCGGGTACTGGAGCAGCGCGTAGATCCCCCAGATAACTGTGATGGCGAAGCCAGCCTCCGTGCTCGTGATCACGAGATCCTTCCGGATCGCTGGTAGCAGCGGCGACACCAGGAGCCGGCCAGCCTGGATGAACGCCCAGCCGATGGAGACTGCGAGCAGGAGCCGCCCGGAGTAGCCGGTGAACAGCCGTTCCTCACTGACCGCCTCGCTCTCTGTCACTGTTCGGAGGGCGACGCGCCGACTACTTGAACGCGTCCGTTCCGGTGATTTCCGGTCGGGCTCCGGTCACCCCCCAGCTACTCCCCGTGCTCGAACCGGTAGCGGTCGGTCGGGTTGTCCCCAAACGCCGGCCCGCGTCCGAAATGCTCGAAGCCTGCGGCTTCCAGTGCTGCCCGCAGCGCGTCGTCACCCTCGCCGACCAGCGCCTCGACCGGAAACCCCTCCGACCGAGCGAAGCGAAGCGGCTCGGACAGCAGGCGCTCGCAGGCCTCCCGGTCGCCGCCGAACTGAGTCAGGTGGACGACGCCGTCCCGCACGTCGAAGCTCACGAAGCCGTGAACCTCGCCGTCGAGCGTCGACTCCTCGTCCTCGTCACTCGCCCACGTGCCCTCGTCGCTGTCGTCGACGAGGAGACGGACGCTCCGGTCGTGAATGACGTTCCGTAGCACCGTCGGCGGTGCGTCGGTTAGCGCGGCGAGCGCCTGGGCGTCGCCCTCGACGGCATCACGAACTTTCATCGGTCTATCCTTTCGGGTGATGCAGCATAAGCGCGGGGGTCACCGCCGTTGGGCACCGGTCGGCCTGTCGGCGGTTTTTCGAGAGACACAGTTATCCGGCGCCTCCGTCAACGAGAGGTATGACCGGAACGCACGACCCCGTGGGTGTTCGACAGTGCGCGTAGTCGCGAAGTTCGGCGGGACGTCGCTCGGCTCGGGTGACCGCATCGACCGAGCCGCCGATTCCATCGCCGACGCCGTCGAGGCGGGCAACGAAATCGCCGTCGTCGCCAGCGCCATGGGGTCGACGACCGACGATCTGCTCGAAGAGATCGCGTTCGAGGCCGAACCCGAGGACCGCGCCGAGATTGTCTCCATGGGCGAGCGCACCTCCGTCCGGATGCTGAAAGCCGCGCTGAGCGCACGAGGGGTTAACGCCGTGTTCATCGAGCCGGGCCATCCCGACTGGCCAGTGCTGACCAACGAGCGCGGCGAGGTCAACGTCGAGGCGACCAAGCGCCGCGCCGAGGCGCTCGCGGAGCAGCTGGACGACACCGTTCCCGTCATCACGGGCTTTCTCGCAGAGGGTCCCGACGGCGAGGTGGCGACGCTGGGCCGGGGCGGCTCCGATACGACGGCGATGATGCTCGGCCAGTATTTCGACGCCGACGAGGTCGTCATCGTCACCGACGTGGAGGGTGTGATGACCGGCGACCCCCGGGTCGTCGAGGGCGCGCGTAACGTGGGCAGCATCACCGTCGACGAACTGCGAAACCTCTCGTTCCGTGGGGCCGAGGTCGTCGCCCCCTCCGCGCTCGTGTACAAGGACAAATCCCTGGACGTTCGCGTCGTTCATTACCAGCACGGCGACCTGCTCGTCGGCGGCACGAGTATCGAGGGAAGCTTCGAGCATCTCATCGATATGGAGGAGGTGCCCCTCTCCTGTCTCACCATCGCGGGCCGAGCAATCCGGAACCGCCCGGGGATTCTCGCGGACCTTTCGGAGGCGCTCAGGCAGGAGGGTATCAACATCGACGCCGTCGCCAGCGGGATGGACTCGGTGACGTACTACGTCGAGAGGAGCGTGGCCGAACTCGCCGAGGCGACGCTCCACGACGAGGTGGTCGTCGACGATTCGCTCTCCTCCATCACCGTGGAGGACGACATCGCCGTCATCCGGGTCACCGGCGGCGAACTGCCCAACCAGCCGGGCGTTATTCGGACGCTGGTCAACCCGCTGGCGGAGGCGGGCATCAACATCCACGACCTCATCACGTCCGCGACATCGGTCGCCATCTTCGTCGCGTGGGAGGACCGCGAGGAGACGCTGGATATCGTCCACGACCTGTTCTAAGCCGTCGAGTCGGCTGGTCTTCTCTTATCGACCCTCTCTCAGCCGCGTGCCGACCCGCTCGGGGAGCCCAGCGTCCACGACGGCGTCGACGACCGCGTAGGTCGCGTCCGGGTCGCCGTCGCGGGGCTGGCCGACGCTCCCCGGATTGAGCACGATGCCCTCGTCGTCGCGCTCGTGATACTGGTGGTGGGTGTGACCCATGACGAGGAGCTCCTCGTCGCCGAGGAGGGCAGCGCTGAACTCGTCGGGGTGGGTGTAGTGGTCGGGGTCGTCGGGGTGGCCGTGAACCAGTTTCACCCGGCCGTCAGCCACGCGGCGTTCGGTCGACAGGCTCCCGAGCCAGCCGAGTGCGCCGGCGACCGCGCGGTCGTGATTCCCCAGGACCATCGCCATGTCGTGGTCCCGGACGCTGTCGACGCACGCCTGCGGCCAGGGGTTGTAGCCGACCACGTCGCCGGCACAGACGAGCCCCTCGACCGGCGGCATATCCGCCAGCACGGCATCCAGGGCGATGCGGTTCCCGTGGATATCCGAGAGCACCCCGAGGCGCATAGGGGAGGAAGCCAGTGGAGCCGCAAAAGGCCACCGGCCACACGACCGTTGGCGGTCTCGCCCCTGTGCACTCAGACAGAGCACGTCTGAGCACCACCTCCGAGTGAATAGTTAAGCAACTGGGTGTGTAACGTCGTTCCATGGCCGAGCTATCGATGCATCACGTCGGTATCGTCGTCAGCGACCTCGAGGAGGCCGTCTCGTTCTACGGGGACGTTCTCGGCCTCTCCGTGGCCGAGGAGTTCACGCTCTCCGGCGACGGTATCGCCACCGCGATCGGAGCGGACGAGATAACGGGGGAGTTCGTCCACCTCGAAGGCCACGGAGCCCTGGTCGAACTCATCGAGTACGACGCAGTCCATGGGAACGGCGGTTCGGACGTCATCAACGCCCACGGGGCCAAACACGTCGGATTCGCCGTCGAGGACCTCGACGACTTCTACGAAGGCCTCCCGGATGACGTGGAGACGGGTAGCCCGCCACAGGAAATCGAACTGGGAACCTCGATCCTGTTCTTCCGGGACCCCGACGGCAACTTCGTGGAAATCGTCGAGGCGTGACCCCGGAGGGTGGCTGACGCGGGGCGGAACGTGGCTCCCTGGGCGGAAAGCGGCCGCATTGGCGAACGCGGCCCCAGAGCCAGCTACCCTCTCTGGGCATCCAAACGTATATGTCGGTCTACTGTCTTCGTGATACCGTATGTCACACTCTACGGACGCGGACATCGAGGAGTCCCCGGCCGAGGAACCGGACATCGAGGAGTCCCCGGCCGAGGAACCGGACATCGAGGAGGACCTCTTCGAGGAGGAGCTCCGCATCGACGGCATCTGTGGCGTGTACTGAGATGCCGCCGACTGTGATCACTCCCTCGTATATCAAGTACCGGCGGGAGGCGGATGGCGGACTCGTCTACGACCACGCGAACTACGGCTACGAGGACGCCTCAATGTACGCCGTCAGTGATACGGTCATCGACGTGCTCGAGTTCGTCGACGGCCAGCGCTCCCGGACGGAGGTCGAAACGGCGTTCTCCGAAGCTGTCGTCGACTCGCTCGTCGAGAAGGGGGTGTTAGATGTCGACTGATCCGCTTTCGGCGCCGGTGACCATCACGTGGGAGGTCACTCTCGGCTGTAACCTCCACTGTGACCACTGTCTCTCCGGCAGCGGACCGGGGCACCAGCTCCCGAACGAGCTCTCGACCGCGGAGGCGAAAGCGTTCATCGCCGAACTCGACGAGATGGACGTGTTCCAGGTGAACATCGGCGGCGGGGAGCCGTTCGTCCGCCCGGACATGCTGGAACTGCTCGGCGACCTCACCGACCGGAACATCTCCACCTGCGTGAGCACGAACGGCACCCAACTCGACGGGGAAACACTCGACAGCATCGAGGCGATGGACCCACTGTTCCTCCAGGTGAGCATGGATGGCTTGCGGGCCGAAAACGATGCCATCCGCGGCGAGGGCGTCTACGACCAGGTGCTGGACGCCCTGACCAGACTGGAGGACCGGGACATCGGGACGACGGTCAACACGGTGGTCACTCGGCAGAACGTCCACGACCTCCCGGAGATCTACGACCTCGCCGAGGCACACGGCGCGGGGCTCCGGCTCAATCGGTTCCGGCCGAGCGGCCGCGGCGAGGACACGTGGGAGGAGTTCCGACTCACCGAGGCGCAGATTCGCTTCCTCCACGGCTGGCTGGATGACCACCCCGACGTGCGGACGGGAGACTCGTTTTTTTACCTCAACGCGCTGGGGGAGGTACGCAACGACACGCTCAAACAGTGCGGCGCTGGCTCGATGACCTGCCTGGTCGACCCGGCCGGCGACGTGTTCCCCTGTGCGTTCACCCAGTGGGACCACCTCGCGTCGGGGAACGTCACGGCGGACGGCTTCCAGACAGCGTGGGACGAGATCGCCAACCTCCGGAGCCAGATCGACGACCACGAAGGCTGTCCGGCAGTGGCGATGGGGAGCTCGGACCCGAACGGGGAGGACCCGCAGCTCCGAGCCATCCTCTCGGGTGACTGACTCCCCGCGATGGGTCCCGTCGATACATCGATGACGGGGACCGCGGCCCTCGAGAACCCGGATAGCGACGGATCGGCCGCCGGCGAGTACCGGCGGTGGGACGGCGTCCGGCTGGCCGACGACGTGCTCCTGTCCACCCGGCCGCTCGCGGCGACGCGGCTCAACGCTGCCGCGGTCGACACTGTCGACGCACTCGAGAGCGACGGTTTCCGGACCCCCGCGGCCGTCGCCCGGGAGACGAACCAGGAGCCGGAGAGCGTCGAACGGCTGTTCGAGCGGTTACACGACCGCAGGTTTCTGGAGTGGCGGCCGAGCCGTGACCCGGCTGACCGACCCCCAGTTTCGGTCGTCGTCACCGTTCGGAACGGAAGAGACCACCTCCAGGCCTGCCTGGACGCCCTCGCTGCACTCGACTACCCGGCGTACGAGGTCGTCGTCGTGGACGACGGCTCGACAGATGGGACCAGCGACGTTGCGGGGACCCACTCACTCGCTGACGCGGACGCCCTCCGAAGCCTCTCGGTCGGCAGCGCCGCCGACCCGCTGGGCATCGGCGCGTCGCGAAACCGCGGCGTCGACGCCGCCGCACACGACGTGATCGCGTTCACTGACGCCGACTGCCGCCCCCGACAGGACTGGCTCTCGGAACTCGTCCCCGTGCTCGCATCTCACGACCTGGTGGGCGGCCGGGTTCGTCCGGCCCGCGAGTCCGCGGCGAGCGCCTACGAGAGAAGTAACTCGTCGCTGGACATGGGGCGCCACGCAGCCCGGGTCGATCCCGGAGGGGAGACGCCGTATCTCCCCACGGCGAACCTCGTCGGCCGGCGAGCGCTGTTCGAGGCCGTCGGATTCCCCGAGCGCAACGTCGCGGAGGACGTGGCACTCTGTTGGGACGCGCTGGATGACGGGTTCAGCGTCGTCTACGCGCCCTCGGGCGTCGTCGAACACGTCTACCGTTCCGGCGTTCGCGCGTTCGCCAGCCGGCGGTCGGCGTACGGCGCTTCGGAGGCGCTGCTCGCCCGAAACCGCGGCCGCGAAGAGACGGCGAGTGTCGACGTGCCGGTCACCGCAGTTCTCGCTGTCGTGCTGGCGGGTCTCGGTCTCCTGCTCGGTGGGGTCGCCTCGTCGCTCGCCTCCGCCGGATTCGTCGGGGTCGCAGGCGTCGCATTGGGGACCGGAGGGCTCGGACTCTGGCGACGATACCGGCGGTTTCCGTCGGTAGTTTCGGCCGACGACCTGGCACGCAGTTGGGGGCGGGAACGACTTTCGACCGCGTACGCGTTCGCCCGGGAACTGACCCGTTACTACGCGGCGCCGCTCGCGCTCATCGGCGGTATCGGCGTGGTCGCCGGCGCAGGTGTGCTCGGCGCAACCCTCCTGCTCCTCGTCGTCGCGGCAGTCGCCCTGCCGCTGGTCGTCGAGCATCGCGTTCACGACCCGTCGGTCTCCGCGCTCGCCTACGCCGGCTACTACCTCGCCGACCATCTCGGCTACCAGTACGGCCTCTATCGCGGCGCGGTCATCCACCGGACGCTCGCCCATCTGAACCCCCTGACGCGGTTCAGACTGGTTGGGCACGGCCGAGCGTCCTGACGGTGAGTGGGCTCGAAATACGGACCGCTGTCACAGCAGGTCGTTCTGCCGGAGAAACGCTACCACGCGCTCGGCGGCCTCCTCAGGCGGGGCGTCGATGCGCTCGCCCGCACCCCCGCTCTCCCCGCTGCCGCGGCCGAGCATCCGGTAGATGCGCTCTTCGACCGTTCCCGTCCGTGGCGGACGGCCACGCCCCCACCGCTCGTTCGGTGTCACCTGCTCGACAGTGGCGTTCCCGACACTCATGGAGAACCGGGACTCCCTCGGCGCGACGTCGGCCAGTTCGACAGTTTCGATGGTCGCCCGCCGCCCGGCGATGAGGGTCGCCATCGAGGCGCGGTCCGGGTTCGTAAACCCGCTGTCGACGCCGAACACCGCTGGAAGCGAGACGACGACGGCCTCCTGCCGGCCGATGGCGAGTTTCCGCTGGACGGCCAGTTCGTCGTCACCGAAATCTGTCTCCACCGTCACATCGAGGCTCTCGCGCCCGAGTTCGGTCACCTGCGTCGCGCTCGGCCAGTCGAGTTTGGCGGCCGCGAGCCCTGCGACTTCGGGCCCGTCGAGCGACGAGGCTTCCCCGATGAAGACGGCCTCTGGAGCCTCTCGGCCCACGACGCGGGCCAGGACGGTGGCGTACTTCTCACCGGCGATGCCTTCGATCGGCTCGAACGTGACGTGGGTCCCGCTGTCGGCGCCGCGCTCGAGCGCGGAGCGAACGCATCGCTGAGCCGCGTTGCCGCCGATTCCGACCGCGGTCACCTCGTCGGCGACGCCGAGCGCCGCCTCCAGTGCTACCCGGTCGTCGATGCTGAGCTGGTAGCGGTACGGCTCGGCGTTGCCGTCGGCGTCGACGACGCGGTGGGGTTCCGGCCGGACCGCGACGAGGGCATTCATCGGGCGGTGTACCCTCCGTCGACAGGGACGGTCGCGCCGGTGACGAACGCCGCGTCGTCCGAGGCCAGGAAGGCGATGGCCTGGGCGATATCCTGCGGGTCGGCCATCCCGAGCGGTGTCTCTTCGACCATCCGTTCGAGCGTCTCCGGGACGGCGTCGTCGTCCGCCGCATCCATCGCCTCCTCCAGCATCGGTGTCTCTACGACGCCCGGACAGATGGTGTTCGCCCGAACCTCCGGCGCGTACTCCACGGCGATGGAGCGCGTGAGCGATACCAGCGCCCCCTTGGTCGCCGTGTAGATATCCATCCCCGGCTCAGCCACGAGCGCCGCGATCGAGGCGTTGTTGACGACGACGCCGGTGCCGTCGCCGGTGTCGAGCATCGCGGCGACGCCGTGCTTGCAGGCGTACATCGGGCCACGGAGGTTCACGCCGGTGAGGAACTCGTAGGCCTCGCCGGAGAACTCCGTGATCGGTCCATCCGCGTCGCGGGAGGCGACGGCGGCGTTGTTCACGAGCACGTCGACGCTCCCGAACTCGGCTTCGGCGTGGTCGATCATCGCCGTAATGTCGTCCTCGTCGCTGACGTCGGTTTCTACGAACGAGGCGCCGCCGGCGTCGTCCGCCTGCTCGATCGCGTGGACCGTCTTGTTGCCGCCTTCCGTGTCCACGTCCGCGACGACCACGTCCGCGCCGCGCTCGGCGAGGACGCGACACGTCGCGGCGCCGATACCACTTCCGCCCCCCGTGACGATCGCCGTTCGGTTGTCGAGAGCCATGCTTAACCGAAGTCGAACTCGACCCCCTTACCGCCCTCTGCTTTGGACCAGGAGACGGCGCCCTTCTCGGGGTCGTTCGCACAGAACACCATGCAGGCGCCACACTCCACACACGGCTCGTACGCGAAGTAGATGCCACCTTGCTGGTCCTCCTGGTAGTCGAAACACTCCGCGGGACAGAGATGGAGACACGGCTTGTCCTCGCAGGTGACACACTCCTCGTTGTTCACCGTGATGTGGGCCGTCTCGCTCACGTCCCAGGTGACGGTCTCGAGGTCGTCCTGGACGCTCATCTGCCGGTCCTCCGCATCGCGATTGTGCTATGGATACTCATGACGTGTTGTTGCTGTTAGTGTCAACCCTCATTGCTGTTTCGGTGGAGGCACCGGGGAGAGGTGGGAGCGTAGTGGAGGGGCCGGTGGCGAGATCAGGGCCCAGTGGGATGCGGAGTCGTGGGAGAAGGACCGCTCATAACGAGCGCAGCGCACGGTAGCCGTCCTTCACGAGATCGAACACGCCCGCATCGCTCCGTCGGAACGCCCGGTACGCCTGCCGCCACGTCAGCCCCTGTGCATCGCTCCCGGCGGAGTACATCCCCCGCAGCGTGTCCGCGGCGACGCCGGGGTACGCGTCGTACATCCGCTCGTTCTTCAGGAACTTCGGGAGATGTCGGTGCTGTTTCATGTCCTGGAGAACGTAGGAGTCCTCGAGGCCGTCGTCGTATCGCCGGCCGAACGCGTCCCAGTCAGCGTCGACGTCGCAGGCCATCGCTGCCTCCGCCGCGACGAGACCGCTCTTGATGCCGTAATCCAGCCCTCGGAACGTGTATCCCTTGTTGAGGACGAGCCCTGCGGCGTCGCCGATGAGCGCGACCCGCCGGTCGTGGCGCTCCGGCAGCGAATCGTAGGAGTGCTCCGGGACGAGAATCCCCTGGTACTCCTCGACGTCGTCACCCTGGACGTACGGCCGGACCGGATCCAACTGCATGAACTCCTCAAGCAGTGAGTACAGCGGCGTCCCGGAGTCGCCGTACCCCTCGTTGCCGAGGTATCGGAGTGTCTCTAATCCGCCGACGGCGCCGACCGAAATGTACTCGTCGAACGTGTAGATGAAGTAGCCGATGGTTGGTGCACCAGTCGGGAAGCCGGTGTAGATGTACGCCGCGCCCTCGTCGCTATCGAGATTGAACCGCTCGTCGATCGTGTTCCGGCCAACGTCGATGACCTTCTTCACCGACAGCGCCATGTCCTCGTTGCGCATCGTGCGCTGGATCCCCGTCTGCCGCCCGACGGTGGTGTTCACGCCGTCAGCGCCGATGACGGCGTGACACGCCAGATCGCCGTTCTCCCGGTCGGTGTGGACAACGGCGTGGTCATCGTTCTGCGAGACGTCCATGACGGTCGTTTCCGGGATGAACAGCACTCCCTCGTCGACTGCTCGGTCGACGAACCAGCGGTCGAACTTGCCGAGCATCAGCGTGTAGTTGGGCTCCTCCCGCAGCGCCAGGTCCCGGTAGCCGATGGACACCTCGGCGTCGTCGTGGAGCAGTTTGATGTTGTGCTCGACGACGTGGCGTTCCAGCGGCGCCTCCTCCGGGAACTCGGGCACGAGTTCGTCGAGGATCTGCCCGTAGAGCACGCCGCCAGTGACGTTCTTCATTCCCGGTTGCTTCGCGCGCTCGACCAGCGCCACGTCGAACCCTTCGGTGGCGAGTTTGTACGCTGCTGCAGTGCCCGCCCGGCCGGCGCCGACCACAACCACGTCGAAGTCGTTCTCGGTCATTCCGCCACCTCCTCGGCCTCGTCGCCGTCTGTCGTCTCTTCAGCCCCCTGGCTGTCCGTGGCTTCCCGGATGGCTTCCGCCAGTGCGGGGGCGTACTCGTAGACGTCCCCGACGATGCCGATATCGGCGAACGTGAAGATGCGAGCGTCCGGGTCGGTGTTGATGGGCACGAGGTACTCGGCGTTCACCGATCGCATGTGGTAGGAATCCCCCGAAATCGCACTGGGGACGTACAGTTCGACGTCGATCTCCTTGCCGGTCACGCCGATCTGGCGGTCGTAGGGCACCCAGCCGTCGTCAGCGGGTGGCCTGGACGAGCCGACCGCCGCACCGAACGCGTCCGCGAGGTCCTCGATGAGACTGAACCCGTCGGGGTTGCCGAGCCCCTGGCCGCCAGCGACGATGCGACGCGCCTTCGCGAGGTCGTCCTCCGGCACGTCGAACGTTTCGAGGTGGCGCACCCGGTCGTCGTCCGCGACGCTGACCTCGACGGTTCGCTCGTCCGGGGAGTCGGCAGGCGGTTCGTCGGGCGTCCCGAGCGCTTCCGTGTTCAGCGTCACCACCGATGGCCCACGCTCGAAGGAGAGTTCGGCGTAGGCCCGGCCGCCGTACACCTGCCGGCCGGCGAGCAGGTCGCCGTCCCGGACTCTGAGCAGGCAATCTGTCACGCAGCCACCTCGAAGCCGTCTCGCTGTCAGCGCCGCGAGGTCCGCGCCGTCGGCTGTATCAGGGAGCAAGATCGCGCGCGGGTCCTCGGCGACCTGTGCGAGCGCCGCCGCGCGTGTCCGAACGCCCGCGGCGCCGGCGGCGAACGTCTCAGATCCATTCTCTCGGACGACGTGAACCAGTTCGTCGGGAGTCCCGACCGCGGCCGACTCCGGATCGACGACCCCGTCGAACGCGACGGCGACGACTGATGGTGACTCCCCATCCGAGGTGGTGAGTTCCTCGGCCAGCCGGTGGGCTTCGTCGAGCAACGCTGGATTCTCCCCGCCCGGAACGGTGAGCAGTGCCCCCGTCATGCCGACAGCTCCCTCGCGAGCATCTCACCGTCGTAGATCGCTTTGTCGATGAGCCGCGGCGCCACGCAGTCGCCGATGCGGTGGACCGAGTCGTCGGCGAAGCCGCGCTCCTGAAGCGCCTCTGCGAGGCCGGTCCGTGCTTCACGCCGCTCCGCGACGACGAGCGAATCCGCCTCCTCCATCGTCAGCTCCTCGGAGTAGACGTTGAGCAACTGGGCCTGGTTCTCCTCGAAGCCGATGATGGTCGTGTGGGTCGTCAGATCCACGTCGTGCTCGTACAGCGTTTCGAGGAACGGCGGAACGTTCGTCCCTTCCAGTTGGTCGCCGGGATGGTAGGACGTCGTGACGAACGACACGTCGTGGCCGTCGTCGGCCAGGTATTCGGCGACGCTGACGCCCGCGGCGTGTTTGTTGTTGTCGAAGACGATGACCGACTCGCCAACGTCCTCGCCCTGCAGCACGTCCCACGACCGGTGGACGTCG
Source organism: Halolamina sp. (assembly GCF_036626355.1). Lineage (GTDB taxonomy): Archaea > Halobacteriota > Halobacteria > Halobacteriales > Haloferacaceae > Halolamina. The sequence continues at coordinate 53,821 of NZ_JAZKRY010000004.1, forward strand.
GCGCTGCCAAGGCCCGGATCCTGTTCGCGGGCGCCGGTGGCGACGATCACGTCGTCCCACGCCTCGACGGTCACGTCATCGGGAACGACCTCTGTCCCCGTCTCGACGGTCACATCACGGTTGTCGAGCTGGTTCAGCAGGTTCCGGACGGCGTCGCCGAACTCCCGCCGTGAGTCGACCTGGGTGGCGATGTTCGACTGGCCGCCGAGTTCGTCCTCCCGCTCCCGAATCGTCACCCGGTGGCCGAGGTCCGCCGCCGTCACCGCGAAGGAGAGCCCTGCCGGGCCGCCACCGACAACGAGTACCTCCCGCGGCGTCGGCGCCTCGCTCGTCTCCTCCAGGTGGGGGATCTTCGTTTCCCGGCCCGAGCGTGGCGTCTGGATGCAGCCCACGTGGCCGTTAGTGTGGATGCCGCCGAGACAGTTCTGGTTGCAGGCGATGCAGTGGGTCACCTCCTGGTCGTCGCCGCGGCGCACCTTCCGGACCGTATCAGCGTCACAGATGAGCTGGCGGCACATGCCGATGAAGTCCGCACGCCCCTCCTCGAGGATATCGTTAGCTTTCGTGAGGTCGTTGATGCGGCCGGCCGCGATGACGGGAATATCGACCAGTTCGCGGGCGGCGCCGTAGTACTCGGCGGTGTAGCCAAGCGGGGCGTGCATCGGCGCGTCGGTGATGTAGAGCTTCGAGATGGTTGCGATATCCGAGTCGATGAAGTCGATGCTGGGGTGGAGCCGGCGGATGACCTCGACAGCGTAGTCGTAGTCGTAGCCGCCCTCCTCCATCTCGTCGAGGGTGAGCCGGATGCCGACGGGGAACATCTCGCCGACCCGGTCACGGATGGCGTCGACGACTTCGTTCACCAGGCGGACCCGGTTGTCGATTGAGCCGCCGTACTTGTCCGAGCGGTTGTTGTACTTCGGCGAGAGGAACTGCCGGAGAATCCCGTCGTGGCCGGCTTTGAGTTCGAGGCCGTCGAGGTTCCCCCGCTTGACGTGTTCGGCCGTCTTGGCGAAGCCGAGTTTCACCTCCTCGATATCTTCCTGTTCCATCCGTTTTGGCATCTCGTAGCCGAACTCGGAGGGAACCGCCGAGGGAGCCCACGTCTCCCGCATCGCGTGTTCACCGGTGTCCTCGCCCCCGGTGTGCTGGAGCTGTGCGAACACCTTGGTTCCGTGATCGTGGCAGGCCTCCGCGATCATCTTCAGGCGCGGCACCACGTCCGGGTCGTAGCCGCTTGCGTACATCGGGTTTGACGCGCTCGGGTGCACGAGCATGCTCGATGGCCCGACGATGAGGCCGACGCCACCGCGTGCCCTGGCCTCGTAGTAGGCTGCATCCCGTTCGGTGGGAAGGCCGTCCTCCGCAAAGCCCGTCTCGTGGGCGAGAAACACCGTCCGATTCGGGATGGTCACGGACCCGATCTGTCGCGGCGTGAAGAGCAGTTCTGACATATGCTTGTAGTTATCTAACATGACCTTACCGAAGGGAGAATAAAGATATATCGGTGGGCCGGCAGGCCAGGGTGCTGATCAGAGGCCGACGGTCCAGCGACAGTTGTTTATACGACGACATTGCTATGTGTATCCGTATCATGGCTCCGGCGTTCCCGTTCACAGCCATCATCGACCAGATGGCGATGAAGCGCGCGCTTCTCCTCAACGCCGTCAACCCCGACGTGAACGGCGTGCTTATCCGCGGCGAGCGCGGGACGGGGAAATCGACAGCGGTGCGCGCGCTGGCTGATGTGTTGCCCGAAATCGACGTCGTCGCGGACTGTCCGTACGGCTGCCCGCCGGACGACGCCGACCGAATGTGTTCGGAGTGCCGCGAGCGCCACACGGCCGGGGAGTCCCTTCCCGTCGAACAGCGACAGATGCGTGTGGTGGATCTGCCGCTGAACGCCTCCGAAGACCGCGTCGTCGGGAGCATCGACCTGCAGGAGGCGGTCCGAAAGGGCCACCAGCAGTTCGACCCGGGGATTCTGGCGGAAGCCAATCGCAACATCCTCTACGTGGACGAGGTGAACCTGCTGGACGACCATATCGTCGACGTCCTCCTCGACGCCGCGGCGATGGGCGAAAACATCATCGAACGGGAGGGCGTCTCGGTGCGGCATCCGGCGGAGTTCATCCTCGTCGGCACGATGAACCCCGAGGAGGGGACCCTCCGGCCACAGCTGCTCGACCGGTTCGACGTGGTCGTCGACGTGGCGGCGAGCGACGACCCCGCTGAACGTGTCGAAATCGCCGAACAACGGGAGGCGTTCGACGCCGACCCGGAAGCGTTCCGTGCGGCACAGCAAGAGGACCAGCAGGCGTTGCGTGAGCGGATTCGCGCCGGCCGTGAGCGACTCGACGACGTGCAGGTCGACGAGGACGTGTTGCGGAACGCATCCTACGAGGCGTTGCGGCAGCGTGCCCACGGGATGCGGGCCGACATCGCGGTGAACCGGGTTGCACGCACCATCGCCGCGCTCGACGGCGACGTGGCGGTGGAGGAGGCCCACGTCACGGAGGCCCAGTACTTCGTGTTCCCCCACCGTGTGGAGGGCGTCGCGGAGATGAACTTCGGCGAGGGTGTGCTTTCGGCGCAGGACGAGGACGAATCCGAGGAGGGCGAGGACGACGAGAGCGACGACGAGAGCGACGATTCGGCCGACCAGGAGGGCGGCGGCATCCCTATCGCGGAGGACGAGCAGTCCTACACCGTCGATAGAACGGCGATTCAGCCGCCGAAGGACCGCACGATGCGGACCGCGCTCGCGCGGCGCACCCCCTCCCGCGTGGACGTCCGGAGCGGGCGGTACGTGCGCTCGCGCATCGAGGAGGACGTCGACGACGTCGCTATCGACGCGACGGTCCGTGCGGCCGCGCCCCACCAGCAGCGCCGAGACAGTGGGGGCGACGGCCTCCTCATCGAACCGCGTGACCTCCGGCAGAAACTCCGCGAGCGAACCGCGCGGGCACTCGTCGTCTTCGTCGTCGACGCCAGCGGGAGCGTGATGAGCGGCCGGCAGATGCTGGAGACCAAACGCGGTCTCCTCTCGTTCATCGAGGACGCCTACCGCGCCCGCAACCGCACCGCAGTTGTCGTGTTCCGCGGGGAGGACGCGTTCACGCTGGTCGAACCCACGCGGAACCATCGGCACGCGCGGGAGGCCGTTTCGGGACTCACTGTGGGGGGGAACACGCCGCTGACCCATGGCCTCGTGGAGGCGTACAACCTCGTCAAGCGGGAACAGCGCCGTGACGAGGACCTCTACCCGCTGGTCGTCCTCCTCTCGGACGGCCAGTCGAACGTGGAGTACCGCGAGGACGGCGACGCCAAGGAGGACGCGTTCCGTGTGGCCTCGCTGTTCGACGAGGACGATATCCCCGCGGTGTTCGTCGACACCGGCTACGAGATCGATACCACCCCTGACGAGATCTGGACCGACCGGAAGGCAGAACGGATGAAGCGTCGCCGGTTCGAGCGGAACCGCTCGTTGGCCGAAACCATGGGGGCCGACTACCTGCCGCTGGTGGACCTCCCACGGGACGTCGATCTCCTGGAACAGGGAGCGGAGATGGAGGCGGAGTCGCCATGAGCGACGGCGGCGCGCTCTCGGCGCTGGCCGACGTGACTACCCGGCCCAAGCGAGCCCGACTGACCGTCGAGATACACAATGACTGATCACAACACGACATCTCACGAGCTGACACCGGACACCCAGGAGACGGCGAGTCAGACGTTCCCGTTCACGGCGATCGTCGATCAGGAAGCGATGAAGCGTGCGCTCCTGATCAACGCCGTCAACCCCGACGTTGGGGGCGTCCTCATCCGTGGTGAGCGTGGCACCGCGAAATCGACCGCGGTTCGTGCGCTTGCGGATGTTCTGCCTGCTATCGACGTCGTCGCGGACTGCCCCTACGGCTGCCCGCCGGACGACGCCGACCGGATGTGTTCGGAGTGCCGCGAGCGCCACGCGACTGGCGAGTCACTTCCGACCAAATCCCAGCCGATGCGAGTCGTGGACCTCCCGTTGAACGCCTCCGAGGACCGCGTGGTCGGGAGTATCGACCTCGAACGCGCGGTACAGGCGGGCGAGCGCGAGTTCGAACCGGGAATTCTGGCGGAGGCCAACCGCAATATCCTCTACGTGGACGAGGTGAACCTGCTGGACGACCACATCGTCGACGTGCTGCTCGACGCCGCGGCGATGAACGAGAACATCGTCGAGCGCGAGGGCGTTTCGTTCCGCCATCCCGCCGAATTCATTCTCGTCGGCACGATGAACCCCGAGGAGGGGGACCTCCGGCCACAGCTGCTCGACCGGTTCGGCCTCGTCGTCGACGTGGAGGGCGTCACCGAGGTGGACGACCGAGTGGAGATCAGCCAGCGCCGCGCCGCCTTCGACGCGGACCCGGACACGTTCCGGGCGCAGTACGAAGCTGACCAGGCCGAACTTCGAGAGGACATCGTCGCGGCCCGAGAGCGCCTGCCTGCCGTAACGCTCGGCGAGGACGTCGCGAAACTCATCGCGGGGATGAACATCGAGTTGGACGTGGACGGCCATCGCGGGGATATCACCCTCCGGCGGGGGGCGCGGACGCTCGCGGCGTTCGACGGGGAGGACGAGGTGTCTGTTCGGACGGTCCGGCGTGTCGCCAGAATGGCGCTGGAACACCGGCTACAGCGCCTCCCCTTCGAGGAGGAAGAACAGGACGTGCTGAGTACGTTCCACGACGTGCGGCGTGAGCTCGGCCTCGAGGACTGACCGCTCGGCGAGTTCGCGTTTGGCGCTTTGTCCGCCAAGTTAGTTCAACTGTTCGACACGCACTCTCCATTCAATCATACGTCATCTTTATTGTAGCTGATTCGTCATAGTGATGTGGGAACGTGTATCATTACGCGTACATCCGTTTCCCATCTAGCCATGCCAGAGTACGACTTCAGCGGCCAGGTCGCGTTCGTTACGGGCGCAGGCCGTGGCCAAGGACGGTCCCATGCACAGCACTACGCGAGTCACGGTGCGGACGTCGTTCTCACGGATATCTGTGAGAACATCGAGACGAATCCGTACGAGCTCAGTACGACGGACGACCTCGAAGAGACGGCGAGTATCGTCGAGGACGCGGGCCAGGAGGCGCTCACCATCGAGATGGACGTCCGGAACGAGGACGAAGTCGAGGCGGCCGTCGATGACGCGGTCGAGGAGTTCGGGAAGATCGATATTTTGGCCAACAACGCGGGCATCTTCAATGCGGCCGACATGACGGAGATGGACGAACAGCAGTGGGACGAGATGATCGATACGAATCTGAAAGGAGTCTGGCTCTGTGCCAAGCACGTCGGCCAGCACTTCATCGACCGTGGCGACGGCG